>JAAETH010000749.1 GCA_024228575.1 Actinomycetes bacterium | reverse complement strand
TGGAGGTGTGTGTTGGGACGACAGCCGGGGTGGATGGTGACGTTGACAGGACGTCCGGCGATGCGGTCGCCGGGTCGGCCGCCTGTGCGTCGCGATGTCGAACGGGCGTTCTGGGTCAAGATCGCCGAGGGGCTCTCGAGCGAGGACGCAGCGATCGCTTGTGGTGTCTCGGGTCCGGTCGGCTCTCGTTGGTTCCGCGAGCGTGGTGGGATGCCTTCGATTCAACTCAGCCCTCTGTCGGGCAGGTACCTCTCGTTCGCTGAGCGTGAGGAGATCGCGTTGCTCAGAGTTCAGGGGCTTGGTGTGCGTGCCATCGCCCGGAAGTTGGATCGGTCGCCGTCGACGATCTCTCGGGAGCTGAGGCGCAACGCTGCTACGCGTGGTGGTCGACTCGAGTATCGAGCTGGGATTGCGCAGTGGAAGGCGGAGTTGCAGGCGAGGCGCCCCAAGGTGTCCAAGCTTGCGGCCAATGATCGGCTCCGTTCCTATGTGCAGGACCGTTTGTCAGGTCAGATCGAACGGCCCGATGGCCAGATCGTTGCTGGCCCGGGGGTGACCTTCGTCGGGCGGCGACATGGCCGTCGAGCGGATCGACGTTGGGCCAAGGCGTGGAGCCCTGAGCAGATCTCGAACCGGCTCCGGGTCGACTTCGCTGACGATGAGGCCATGCAGATCTCCCACGAGGCCATCTACCAAGCCCTCTACATCAAGGGCCGTGGTTCCTTGGAGCGTGAGCTGGTGGCCTGCTTGCGGACCGGTCGAGCGCTCCGGGTCCCGCGAGCGAGGACGAACCAGAGAGGAAAGAAGTTCGTCACGCCAGAAGTGATGATCTCTAACCGCCCTGCCGAGGCCGACGACCGAGCAGTCGCCGGCCATTGGGAGGGCGACCTCATTATTGGGTTGGAACGGTCAGCGATTGGAACGCTTGTTGAGCGGACCACCCGGTTCACGATGCTGCTCCACCTGCCTCGGATGGAAGGTCACGGCGACGGACCGGTGGTCAAGAACGGGCCGCCCCTGGCCGGACTGGGGGCTGAGGCTGTTCGAGACGCGATCGCTGGGTCTGTCCAATGCTTGCCCGAGGAGTTCTGGCGATCACTGACCTGGGACCAGGGCTCGGAAATCGCCCAACATGCACAGCTCACCATCGACACCGGGGTGCCGGTCTACCTCTGTGACCCGCGAAGCCCTTGGCAGCGCGGCACCAACGAGAACACCAACGGGTTGCTTCGCCAATACTTCCCGAAAGGCACCGATCTCTCCCGGCACTCCCGCAGCGACCTCGACGCCGTCGCTCACACCCTCAACACCCGCCCCCGCAAAACCCTCGACTGGCGCACACCCACCGAAGCCCTCGACGAGCTTCTACGCTCTGCCCAACAGCAGAGTGTTGCTTCGACCCCTTGAACCTGGTCAATTCACGTCGGTGAGATTCACTGAACGTCTCGAGGAGATCGGGGCCCGGCCCAGCATCGGGACCGTCGCCGACAGCTACGACAACGCACTGGCGGAGACCACCAACGGCCTCTACAAAACCGAGTGCGTCTACGGGCCC
>JAAETH010000748.1 GCA_024228575.1 Actinomycetes bacterium | reverse complement strand
GCGGGCGGCGACACCCGTCAGCCATGGCTCTCGGGCATAGGCATTGACGATGTAGGTCCCGACCCTGACCCTCTCGGTGGCATTGACCACTGCGGCGGCGGGGACGAGGGCGCTGCGCCCGGCCTCCACGGTGTACATCGACCCAATCCCTGCCGCCTCGCCTTCACGAGCCAGGGTGACAATGGTTTCAAGCGAGTCCTCGAACCCCAACAACAAGCCAAGACGCATACGAGCGACGCTAGTAGGACCAGACGATGGGTGCCCGCCTTGATCCTCGAGTACATGGAGGCCCCGGCTGGGAACCGAAGCTCCTAGCTCGACCAACAAGAGTCGAAGAAGGCCTTCAACAGCCCGGTAAAGGTGGCCTAGAAGGTGGGTGATGCGGCCACGACGATGTCAGCGGCCGCCACCTCGTCATTGCCCCACTCGATGAGGTGAGGCCCGACCTCGGCCAGCTAGGTGGTCCGACCTCCGTCACCGGCTAGCGCCGCCCCAACAGCCTCGCCAACCCTGGTGGTCCTACCGACTAGCCTCCCGCCCTGCCGCGGTCAGGCTGTATAGCCGTCCGTTCGGGCCAGTATCTGGAGCATGACCTCGTCGGCGCCACCGCCGATGGAGATGAGCCTGTTGTCCCGGAAGAACCGGGCGGTCCATGTCTCTTCGACGTAGCCCATGCCGCCATGGAACTGGAGGCACTCGTCGGCTATTCGTCGGACCAGTCGGCCAGCTTTCAGCTTGGCGATGGTCGGCTGACGGACAGGTTCCCGGCCGGCCTGGTAGGCCTCAGCGATGCTCCGGTTGTACACGCGAAGCAAGTCGACTTCGGCGCCGAGATCCGCCAGCGCGAACTGGATGTGCTGCTTCGCCAACAGTGGTTCTCCGAACACTATTCGCTGACGCAGCAGCTCCGCTGTCCGCTCGAGAGCACGCTCACCAGCTCCTACCGTTGTGTAGGCGGCCCACATTCGCTCGACTACGAACTG
>JAAETH010000747.1 GCA_024228575.1 Actinomycetes bacterium | reverse complement strand
GTCAGCAACTTCGTCGTCAGCAGGCTCTTCGACAGCAAGCTCTTCGACAGCAAGCTCTTCGACAGCAAGCTCGTCGACAGCAAGCTCTTCGACAGCAAGCTCTTCGACAGCAAGCTCTTCGACGGCAAGCTCTTCGACGGCAAGCTCTTCGACAGCAAGCTCTTCGACAGCAAGCTCGTCGACAGCAAGCTCGTCGACAGCAAGCTCGTCGGTCCTTGCCGAGGTCTCGGTGGAGATGCCTGCATCGTCATCATCTGCTGAATCGATCAACTCGAGTTCGGCGGTGTCTTCACCATCGCTGGAAGATTCACTCTCGACCACTGTGAGTGTTGGTCGAACGGGCTCGCCGACACCGGTCGACAACTCGGTGCCCGCATCCAATCGTGAACTCGAAAGGGAGCCGAACCTGCCGACAAGAGATTCGAGCTGCACGACCACTTCGCGCAATGTGCCTTCGCGTTCGGTGAGGTCGACGGAGAGCTGGTCGGATTGAACGCGCTGCTCGTCGATCTTTCGGTCGAGTGCGGCGAGTTCGTCGGCCTTGGCCGCCACCGCCTCTGCTGCCCCACGCTCCGCGTTGACACGAGCATCGCCAACCAGTCGGTCAGCGTCGGAGCGAGCCGTAGCGAGAGCACGATCGGCTTCGGCCTGGGCTTCGACGGTGAGGCGGCTTGCCTCCGTCCTGGCCTCGGCGAGAGCGTCCTCGGCGAGTTTGGCGACATGAGACTCGGCACCGTCGAGTTTGCCGACAGCCAGCACATGCTTGCGTTCCGCCTCATCGGTGAGCCTCTTGGCCTCGGCGGCTGCCTCGGCCGTGATCCGGGTCGCCTTGTCGTTGGCGGCAGCGATCAGAGCATCGGCCTCGGCATTGGCCTCGGCGACCGCCTTGTCGGCCGCCTCCTGGGCGAGTATCAATGCGCGGGCGACCTGCTGTGCCTCCGAGGGTGCCGACTTCGGGGCCGACATCGGCTCGAAAGCGGGCTCGGGAGTCGCGAACTGCGCTCCCGGTTCAGACTCGAGATCTCGAACCCGTTCGGTTGCGGAGCGGAGCCGATCCTGGAGTTCGGCCACCGCCACACCGACACGCTCGAGGAACTCGTCGACAGCGTCCTGGTCGTAGCCGCGCCATTTCTCGGGGAACTGCTGAGTTTCGAGCAGTTGAGGTGTGAGTTCCATAACCACGCAGCGTAACAAGCATCTGGAGCGAATAACAGGGCAGGCGCAAGATCAGCAAACTCGGGGCATTGAGACCCCTCTGTCAATAACAACTGCTATCGACAGCCGAACACTCCCCGAAGGACGAGGAGCCCGATGATGACAATCCACGAGGACAAGTCGATCGCCACTCCACCGAGCCTGAGCGGGGGAATGCTGCGCCGCAGCGGGGCGAGTACCGGCTCGGTGAGGCCGTACAACACCGACTTGACCGGGGCGACCGGCGAGTCGGGAGCGATCGGGATCCACGACATGATGAACCGGCCGAAGAGGACGAGCAGGTACAGCGTCGTGAGCATGCACAAGATGGTCTGTATGGACATGTGGAATCCGATTCGGGTGACGGTGGTGGGGCGCCGGCAGGGGAACGCGGCGCAGCTCGATCAGTGATGCAGGCCGTGTTCGCTGAGGCGCTGACGGTCCTCTTGGCTTACCTCGACGTTGGCCGGGGTCAGAAGATAGACGCCGTCGGCGACCCGCTCCATTCGACCGCCGAGCCCATAGGAAAGGCCCGAGGCGAAGTCGATGAGCCGGCGGCGCAGATCTCGTTCTGCCTCCTGCAGGTTCAGTATCACCGCCTGATCGGCCTTGAACCGGTCGGCCAGAGACTGGGCCTCGTTGAACTGACGCGGTGCCACGACGTGGGGTCTCGACGTGGACACAGGGAACGTGCGCACCGATGGGGTTCCCCCGCCACCGGCGCCCTGTGCCGACGTGATCGGTGTCACTTTCGCTCCCGCTGCAACAGCTTCCTCACGACCGATTGTGCGGACCGCACCCTGCTCGACCTCGGACGCCAAGATCTGTGTACTCGGTCTCTCTACCTCGACAGGCGCACGTTCGACCGGCTGGGGCGGGCGCGGCTGACCAGGTGCGTCGTAGTGTTCGGCGTCGACCCCGGCATCGAGGTCGTCGTACTCCTCCTCGGGCGCCAGACCGAGATACAACATCGTGCGTTGGAATAGCGATGACACAAGCGACCTCCTCTGGTTGGTGAATGGTACCGGGTCGCAGGGGTCTGCTCACAACACCCTTCTAGCGAGGTGGGCGTGGGCCAAAGATGGCGGTGCCCACCCGGATCATGTTTGATCCTGCCCTGACCGCTATGCCGAGGTCGCCCGACATACCGATCGACCGGATCACCAGCTCGTGGCGATCGGCCACGGCGACGAGGTGGTCGAACTGGCGCCGCGTGTCGTCATCATCGGCGAGCCGGGCCACTCCCATCAGGCCGGCAACGGCGAGACCGCTATCTCGGGCGCGGGCGACGAGCCCGTCCACATCGTCGAACGAACAACCGCCCTTCTGTTCTTCCTCGCCGATATTGACCTGGATCAAGACACGCTGGCCCGGCTTGCGCTTGGCGAGCTCCTTGACGAGGGAGGTCCTGTCGACGCTGTGGATCAGCTCGACATCGACGTCGGCCAGAGAGCGAACCTTGTTCGTCTGGAGGCGGCCGATGAAGTGCCACCTGAGCTCGGGTTCTATGGCCTGAACCGAGGCATCGATCCTCTTGGCCTCGAACTCCTGCACATAACTCTCACCCAGGTCGACGAGGCCCGCGGCATGCGCAGCAGCGACCATCTCGGGACCAAAACCCTTGGTCACCGCGATCAGCTGGACCGACTCGGGTGAACCGCCCGCATCGGCGATGTTGTTGAACACTCGCTCGACGTTCTCGGCAATCGCTGTCGGATCTGGAGCAATGTCTGGGTCTGGGCCGATCACGACATCACAACCGTGGCCGTCTGGCGTGCTGGGTCGCGACGAACCCGGTGAGACCACCACCTGCTCGACGATGTGCACAGATCGACATCGGTATCGAGTATTGCACCGGCAGCCTCGATCGCGCGCCTGACGACCAGCTTCATGTCGAGACCCGGCGTGGCGTCATCGGTCTCGCCGATGATGTCCCGGCCGTAACGCTCGATCAACAAACCAGCGTCCGCGGGCGAGAACTCGTATGCACCCACGTGGATGTGCGGGCCGATCACGGCGTGGACGGATCGGGCGCCCCGGTGCCGCATCGACTGCACGGCGGCCTCTGTCACCCCAGCCTCAGCGCCCCTCCAGCCCGAGTGAACAACGCCAACAACACCCTCGGGACTCCACAACACCACGGGCGTACAATCGGCCGTCTGCACCGCCAGGACGGCTCCACGAGTCGCCGAGATCGACGCGTCGGCCTCGGCACCGCAGCACCCGCCCGGTTCATCGACCTCGACGACCTCGGCTCCGTGAGCCTGCATCAGCCACGTCCACGGCCGTGGGTCGATGCTCGATCTGGCTGCTGAGACGTCGGGCGAAGCGATGGCGAAATTGCCGTCGGCTGCATCGGTGAACCTGATCGTGGCCATGTGGTCGCCAGCGCCGGGGGCGCGGCCCAACCGGCGCGTCAGCTCTATCAAGCTCGGGGTGTCCTATTTCAGGAACGAGGGAACGTCGAACTCGTCGTCGTCGAGGTCGTCGTCCTCGTCATCGGTGGCGAACACGTCGACGACGGGCCTGCCACTCTCGGAACGATCCCGCTCTGGACGCGAAGGTTTGTTATCGGCGTTGGGATCGTCCCAACGGTCGAAACCCGCAGCGATGACGGTGACCCTCAGCTCGTCTGCCATCGAGTCGTCGATAACAGCTCCGAAGATGATGTTGGCATCTGGGTGGGCGACGTCGTGCACGACAGCGGCGGCCTCGTTGACCTCGAAGATCCCAAGACCCGGACCACCGCTGATGTTGAGCAAGAGCCCACGGGCGCCCTCGATCGAAGCCTCGAGCAAGGGCGACGAGATCGCCTGCCTGGCTGCTTGCTGGGCCCGATTCTCGCCCTGGGAGCGGCCGATACCCATCAGGGCCGAACCCGCGTTGCGCATGACCATTCGCACATCGGCGAAGTCGGTGTTGATGAGGCCAGGAGTGGTGATCAGCGACGTGATCCCGTGAACGCCCTGAAGCAGGACATCATCGGCCATCCGGAAGGCATCGATCATCGTCGTCGACTCGTTGGCGACGTTGAGTAGGCGATCGTTCGGAATGACGATCTGGGTGTCGACCTTCTCCTTCAGAAGGGTGATGCCCTGATCGGCCTGGACCGACCGGCGGCGGCCTTCGAATTGGAACGGCCTGGTGACCACGGCAATGGTGAGAGCGCCGAGTTCCTTGGCGATCTCTGCGACGACGGGAGACGCGCCCGTGCCGGTGCCTCCACCCTCGCCAGCGGTGATGAACACCATGTCGGCACCGCGGAGGACCTCGGCGATCTCCTCGCGGTGTTCCTCCGCCGCCTTGGCACCGACCTCTGGATCGGAGCCGGCACCGAGACCGCGGGTCAGGTCTCGGCCGATGTCGAGCTTGATATCGGCATCGCTCATCAACAACGCTTGTGCGTCGGTGTTGACAGCGATGAACTCGACGCCTTTGAGACCGGCGTCGATCATGCGGTTCACGGCGTTGACGCCGGCACCGCCGACGCCGACGACCTTGATGACCGCCAAGTAGTTCTGTGGTGTTACCACCGGACCTCCTCGAAGCCGGGACGGTATTCCATCGGCACGGCTTCCACCGATGTGGAGCTTTGCGGACAGAGGTCTTTCCTCCGCCGCCCAGTCCACTACCGGCAAACTCTCGACCAATAGTTGAGTGTTAACCCAAACGTGTGCTACCGCTGAAGGTACCGAGGGGTTGAGGGTTCCACAAGCACCCCCGCCGGTTCTTCGCGCTCTACCCCTCGACTTCGACCGGCTGTGTGTCGCCTTGTGGCTTGTCGCCGACCGGCCGCCACTCGGAACGAAGATCTCTCACCGACGGCAGGGTGGGAACCGAAACGTCCATTTCCCACCCAGTCCTGCCCTCGAAATCGAGCGACTCGAGCACTGTGGTCAGCGCAACCACCTTCATGGCGATGTCGCGATCGGATCCCAACAAGATGCGGTCGGCTGTGCGAAGCGACACCCACATCTCCCCTCTCGCGTCGCGGGCGACCCCCTCGACGCGTGCCCTGATCGATTCGGGCAGGAGGCTGACGACCTCGAGGGGAGCGATGGCATCGGAGGCCAGATCGGAGCCGGGTACACCGGCGGCCCCGATTCCCGAGAGTCGCGGAAGGTCGTGGCGAACAACGGCCTCGGACAGGACCTTGCCCATCTCGTCGACGACGACCCACACATCTTGTTCACGCATGACCATCGCGACCGCGGTTCTTTCTGTGATGTCGATCGACACCGTGCCCCACCACGAACGGGTCACGTTGGCGTCGAGCACCCAGGGCAACTCCTCGAGGCGTTCTGCGATGACGGCCGGATCGGCTTCGGTGAGCGACATCCCCTCCGCGATGCCCGCGGCACTCGACGCCTCTGTGAGGGTCACGCTGTCGAGTCCCGACCACCCGATCGAGTCGATGGCGAACAGGGAAGACCGCACGACGAACCAGCCGGTGACGATCGTGATAACAACCACAAGAGCGATGACCAACCAGCGCAGGCGTCTACGGCCTTGAGCTCGCAGGACGGCACTGCGCCTGGCGCGAAGACGGGGATCGATCGAGACCGTTGTCATTGGTTCCCTCCGCTCGGCCTCGAACCGAGATCTGCCGCGTCGAACCCCACGAGTCGTACCTCACTTCTGAGTCGAATGCCGTGATGGCGTTCGACTTCTTCCACAACCAGGCGCATGAGAGCGACGACGTCATCTGCGCTTCCTCCCGGGTCGGCCTGGATGAAGTTCCCGTGTTTCGCCGAAACCTCGGCCGTTCCCAACCTTCGCCCCTTCAGCCCGGCCTCGTCGATGAGCCGACCGGCAGACTCGTGGCCTTCGAAGGGGTTGACAAAAACCGAGCCGGCATTCTGGCCGCCCGGCTGGTTCTTGCGGCGCCAGGTGACGATCTCGCGAAGGGTCTGCTCGCCCGCGGCGCGCTCACCGCGCCCAAGAACAAACCTCGCCGACACGACCACATGTCTTGGCTCGATGCCTGATCCCCTGAACCTCAACCCCAGATCGAGGGTTGACCAGGTCGATCGTGACCCATCGTTGAGATCGACGACGTCGGCCTCGACCACCGATGAGGCGACGTCGGATCCGTGCCCGCCCGCGTTCATACAAACCGCGGCACCCACCGAACCGGGGATCCCGACCATCCACTCGAGTCCGGTCAGATCTTCGGCAACCGTCCGGCGAGCAAGAACGGGCAGAGCAACTGCCCCACCGGCGACGACGAACGTCTTCTCACCGATGTCGGGAGCCTCCGGCCCTGTTCGTTCAATGCTGATCCCTGTGAAGCCATCGCCGAGCGCGACGGCGATCCCGTCGAAGCCGCTTTCTGCCACGAGCAGATTCGATCCCCTGCCGATGGTCATCACGGGCAATCCGCATTGTGCACCAACCCTTCCGACGGTCATCAGTTCGTCGATATCGGCGGCTTCGACGAAGACGCGAGCACTCCCACCCACCCGGTAGGTGGTGCGTTCACCCAGGGAGACCTCGACCCGAGCTGCGTCCCCCAGGAGTTCGACAGCACATTCGATCGACCGGGCGAGATCAGTCACACACACCCCGAATCAGCTGGTCTGGCAGCGACGTCAGGTCGCCGGCCCCGAGCGTCAAACAGATGTCGCCGGGACGCAGCTCGGCCAAGAGGTAACGCTGGAGTTGTTCGCGTGTGGGCAGATATGCGACCCGGGCGTGGGGGTGGGCGTCGAGCACTGCGTTGGTGATGAGCATTCCCGTGACACCGGGGCGCACCGCCTCCCCTGCGGAGTAGACGTCGGTGATGACGGTCAGGTCGGCATCGGTGAACGCGTCGGCGAACTCTGGCCATACAGCAGCCGTTCGCGAGTAGCGATGAGGCTGGAACACGGCGACGACGCGTCGCCAGCCGCCCCCGCGCGCGGCAGCGATGGCGGCACCGACCTCGTTGCCGAGGTGGGCGTAGTCGTCCACAAATGTGATGCCTGCAGCGTCGCCACGGAACTCGAAACGCCTCGCCACACCTCCGAACCGCTCGAGGCCCCGGATGGCATCATCGGGATCGGCACCCATGGTGATCGCGGTGACCCATGCTGCTACAGCATTCGAGACGTTGTGCAAGCCGGGAATGGGCAGTGAGACAGGGCCGAAACGTTCACCCTCGTGTTCGATCGTGAATGTCGAGATCGTCTGGTCGAAAGAGACGTCGACGATTCGATAGTCCGCCGATTCGGCCAGTCCGTACGAAACTGCGCCGAGCTCGGACCCGAGCTCGGCGGCGAATGTGTTGTCCGCACAGACGATACGTCTCCCAGCGGCGGCCATGAACCGCCTGAAGGCATCGACAAGATCTTCGAAGGTGCCGTGGTACTCGAGGTGATCGCGATCGATGTTGGTGACGACTGCAATCTCGCTGTCGATGCCGAGGAATGTGCCATCGGACTCGTCGGCTTCGACGACGAACCACCTGCCGTCTTCGTCCCACACAGCCCCGGAGCCGATGTCGTTGACGTCTCCACCGACGATGAAGGACGGATGCATCCCGGCCTCGATCAGGGCGACCGCGAGCATCGATGTCGTGGTCGTCTTGCCGTGTGTACCCGCAACGGACACCGTGTGCTGAAGTCGGGAGATTCCGCCAAGGGTCTCGATGCGGCGCAGGACCGGGGTCCCAGCATCGCGGGCTGCCACCAGCTCGATGTTGTGGTCGGGAACGGCGGTCGAGTGGATGACTGCATCGACGCCGTCGACAAGGCGAGGATCGTGGCCGACGGTCACGTCGACGCCCAATGAACGCAGCCGCGTGAGGCCCGCCGAGTCCTTCATGTCGCTTCCCGAGACATCGTGACCCTGGGCGGCCAGCACAGCAGCGATCGGGTTCATTCCCGGCCCACCGACACCGACGACGTGAAGGCGACGTGGCTTGGTCAGATCGAGGGCATCATCTGTCTGCATCGGCTACCTCCATGACGATCGCCGCGATCTTCTCTGCGGCGTCGGGACGTCCGAGCGCCAGAGTGGCCGATGCCATGATCTCACGCGTTTTGGCACCCTTTGGGCCAACCAGCGGTTCGAGTTCAGCTTCCAGGAGGTCGGCATCGAGGGACGAGTCGTCGATCAGTAGGGCTCCTCCTGCCGCGACGACGGCAGCAGCGTTGGCGCGCTGGGCATCGTTCGGGGCAATCGGCAGCGGCACCAGCAATGCCGGCAGGCCCACGGCCGACAGCTCGGCGACCGCCATGCCACCGGCGCGGGAAATGGCCATGTCAGCGGCGACGATGAGGTCGGGCATCCGGTCTTCGAACTCGACAGCCTGATAGTGGAGGGTCGTCGACTGCAACCGGTCGACACGTTCTGCCAGATCGGCCCAGTCGCGTCTACCGATGACGTGATGTATGGCGACGTCGTCTCGGTCGGACCACCGATCCGCCAGGTCGAGTACGGCGTGGTTGATCCGTCGGGCTCCGAGTGATCCGCCGAATGCTGCAATGATCGTCTTGGTCTCCGGAAGGCCAAGGCGCGCCGCTGCGAGTTCGCGTTCGCCATCGCGACCAGCGCGATCGGCGGCATCGCTCATCTGGTCGTCGATCGGGTTCCCGGTCACCACCTCGTGGCGAAGACCCACCCCCTCGACCGGAACCGACGAAGCGACCGAGAAACGAGATGCGAGACGATTGGCCAGGCTGGGCGTGGCGTTCTGTTCCTGGATGACGATTGGGGTGCGCGTGACGATGGCACCGACGATGGCCGGAACAGCCGCATACCCACCCAACGAGACGACGACCTCGGGACTCAGGCGCCTCACCAATGTGATGCCCTTGAACACACCCCTGACGATCCCCAACACGTTGGCGAAGTTCGCGAGGCTGAGCGACCGCTCGATGCCTCGACCGGGCAGCACGGTCAAGGAGAAGCCGGCAGCCGGAACGGCCTCGACCTCCATACCCCGCTCGCTTCCGACCCAATGCAGCTCGGCTGGGCCCAGCCCGCCAGCTACGAGTGCTCGTGCCACTGCGAGGCCGGGCACCACGTGTCCACCGGTGCCTCCCCCGGCGATCAACACCCGCTTGTTCATGACTCTTCGAGAGCGGCGCGCGACCCGACCTCGCGCGAGATGTTCACGAGGATGCCCGCAGCGGCCATCGTCACGATCAGCGATGAACCACCGAACGACACGAACGGCAACGTCACACCCGTGATGGGCATCAGGCCCACCACACCCCCGATGTTGACGAAGGCCTGAATACAGAACCATGCGGTGATGCCCGCTGCCAGAAGCTGGCCGAACAGATCGGGCGCGTGCAGAGCGGTGCGAAAACCCAACGTCGCGAACACGGCGATGAGGATCAGAACGGTCATCGTCCCGACGAGGCCGAGTTCCTCACCGATGATCGAGTAGATGAAGTCGGTATGGCTGTTGGGAAGGTAGCCCCACTTGACGCGTGACTCACCCAGACCGAGCCCGCCGAGACCACCGTTGGCGAGACCGGTACCCGATTGGAGGGTCTGCCACCCCGTGTCGGAGGGGTCGGACCATGGGTCGAGGAAGGCGAGCAACCGACGTCGCCTGTACGGCTCGTACAGTGCGGCCATGGCGCCGAAGGCTGCTCCGACACCGCCGACCATCATCAGCGGCAACATCGGAACCCCGGCTGCGAACAGAACAGCGAGCACGATCGTGCCCAGGATGATGGTCGTGCCGAGATCGGGCTCGCTGAACACGAGCAGCCCGAGGGGAACGAACCAGACGATCACAGGGTGGAGGCTGCGGCGCCTGTCTCCGATGTGGGCCTCACGATCGGCCAACAACTTCGCGATGAAGAGGACAAGAGTCAGCTTGGCCAGCTCCGACGGCTGCATGCGCAGCGGCCCGATCGCCAACCAGCGGGTCGACCCGCCGCCCTCGAGGCCGACCAGAAACACTGCGATCAGCAGTGCGTAGGTGATGTAGTAGGCGGGACGTGCCAACCGCTCCCAGAAGTGATAGCGGACAGAAGCGGTGACGATGAACACGACCGCTCCGGCACCCACCCAGATCACCTGCCGGGAGAAGTACCAGCTCGCGCTCTTGTCCTCCTGAATGCCGGCGACGCTCGAAGCCGACAACACCATGACAAGCCCGAACAAGTTCAGGGAGATGACGAGCACCAACAAGAACCCCGATGTCACGTCTGCATGGTGGTTGCGCGCCTCGCGGGTCGGCGCGGCTGAGAGTCCGGCTGCGGTCATGAAGGTCCTTGCGAGAGTGAATCGACGAGGCGGGCAAAATCGAGCCCACGCTCCACATAGTTGGTGTACCAGTCGAAGGAGGCACACGAAGGTGACAAGACGACGGCGCCGCCCCTGACAGAACACCGGCGAGCGGTCTCGATGGCCTCCGACATGGAAGAGGCCCTGTGCACGGGAACCAACCCCTCGAACACCTCAGCGATGAGGTCGGCGGCTTCACCGATGGCCACAACCGCTGCCAGGCGATCCGCCGCCCGGGCCAGAACCGACAGATCGAGGCCCTTGTTGCGTCCGCCGGAAATGAGTACGGCATCCATGAGCCCCGACACGGCGGCGAGGGTGGCGTCGGGAGTGGTGGCCTTGCTGTCGTCGTACCAATCGACATCGTCGACGGTCGCGACGAGCGCCATGCGATGCGGCAGACCGATGAAGCCGACCAACTCGGCGGCGATCGCGTCGTCGCCGGCTCCCATGTGGTGCGCCGCGGCAGCGGCAGCCGCGGCGTTGTCGAGATCGTGGGGAAGGCGCCGGGGCATATCGACCTGATCGACGAGTTTGTGGTCGCCGATCCACAGCGAGCCGTCGACCCAACCGACGTCGGGAATGGCCGAGTCTGCCACCACACGCCCAAATGTGACGACCGTTCGGCCCGACGAGCGGGCGTGTTCGACGATGGCCGGGTCATCGGCCGGAACGACAGCGACCGGCTCAACACCGATGGCTCGCAGCTCCTCGGCAGAACGAAAGATGCGGGCCTTGGCCTCTGCGTAGGCCTCGAGATCCTCGTGCCAGTCGAGGTGGTCCGGAGCGAGGTTGAGCCAGACCGCTACACGCGGTGCAAACACCTCGACGGTCTCGAGGCGAAACGATGAAGCCTCGACCACAAAAACGTCTGGTCGTGGTTCGTGCAGCCGGTCGATTGCTTCGACGAGCGGTGTGTCGACATTGCCGGCGGCTGTGGCCTCGATACCCGAACGCCTGAGCATCGCTGTGACCAGCGAGGTGACGGTGGTCTTTCCGTTGGTACCGGTGATAGCGACGATGTCGCGATCGTCCCAGCTTGCGGCCAGGTCGAACTCGCTCAACACCACGATGCCGGCTTGCGCAGCGATGTCCCAAACCGGGTGATGCCTCGGCACGCCAGGGCTTGGGATGACCGCATCGACCGATTCGACCAACAGCTTCAGCTCGACGGCGTCCGGTGCTTCATGGAGCTCGATGCCACGATCGGCTGCGGCCACCCGGGCCGCCTCGGTCGGCCGATCATCCACGGCCACCACATCGATGTCCCGTCTCAGCATCGCGTCGACAACGGCACGGCCGGTCACGGCCAGACCGACGACCAGAACACGATTGAGGTTCGCTATCACCCGCCGACCACCGTCGCCGGGAGGGGATCTGTGCCACCGATATTGATGAAGTCTGCGTAGAAGATGCCGAGAGCGAGCATGACGAACAGGCCGTTGATGATCCACAACCGAATCAACACGGTGGTTTCCGGCCATCCGGCCAGCTCAAAATGATGATGGATCGGTGCCATACGAAACAGGCGTTTACCCGTCATCTTGTAGCCGGCCACCTGAAGGCTGACCGAGAGGGTCTCCAGCACGTACAGCCCCCCGATGATCGGCAACAACAGCTGGGTGTCGAGCATGAGGGCAAGCCCGGCCAGCCCGCTGCCGATCGCCAGCGAACCCGTGTCGCCCATGAAGACGCGTGCCGGCGGGGCGTTCCACCACAAGAATCCGATGCATGCTCCGGCCATGGCAACTGCGACGATGGCCAAGTCGAGACCGTGGTTGACGGCGGTGTAGACCTCGGGGTTCCTGAACGCTGTGAGGCCGATGACACCAAATGCCGCGAACGCGACAGCCCCACTGCCGCCGGCCAGACCGTCGAGACCATCGGTGAGGTTCACCGCATTCGACATCGACAAGATGATGAAGACCGCCCAGATCGACCAACCGACCTGACCAAGATCAAGTCCGGGCGCATCGAAGCGCACAAACGAGACCGTCGTATTGGCACTTGCCCATTGGGTTGCCAGCACGACGAACACAACCGCCACCGTGAGGAGGCCGATCAACTTGGCCTTCTTGTTCAGGCCCAGATTCCTCGCCTGACTGACCTTCAGGTAGTCGTCGACCAGACCCACACACGCGGCACCAACGATCAACACCATCACCGTCAGCCCGCTGTGTGTGAAGATCGTCTCAGAACGGATGTGGCTCACCAGGTAACCGGCCACCGCCCCGATCACCAGGGTGATACCGCCCATCGTCGGTGTTCCGGCCTTCGTGTGATGGCCTTCGGGACCGTCCATACGAATCGGTTGGCCGATCCCGTGAGCCTGAAGCCAAGGGATCACGTAGCGGGTGGCGACGAGGGCAACACCCATCGAGATGGTTGCGGACAAGAGCAGCGAGATCACAGGGTCCCACCCCGTCCGGGAAGCCTGCGTTCGAGCGCTGCTCTGGCGACGGCGGCATCGTCGAACTCGATCCTCTCGGTGCCGATGGTCTGGGTCGTCTCGTGTCCCTTGCCGGCTATGACAACAAAAGCACCTGGCGCCGCTCCGCCCACGGCAACATCGATGGCGTCACGTCGATCGACCTCGACGATCACGTTCTCGGCGTCGGGGCAACCCGAGATGATCTCCTCGATGATCGTCGCCGGATCCTCGGTGCGGGGATTGTCGGACGTCACCACGACACGGTCGGCCAACTCGGCGGCGATGGTCCCCATCTGTGGTCGCTTGGTGCGGTCGCGATCTCCCCCGGCCCCGAACACGACAACAAGTTCTCCGGCCGCAATCTCACGGGCCGCGCGAAGGGCCGCTGCAAGCGCATCCGGTTTGTGTGAGTAATCGACGACGACCTCGACGTCCGAACCCACTACGTCGATCCTTTCGAACCGGCCTCGCACCGAGGTCAGCGCATCGAGCCCGGCAACCGTGGCTTGTGTGCCGAGCCCCAATCGTTCCGCCACACGACAGGCAGCGACAGCGTTCAGCACATTGAACCGACCGGGAAGGTGAACCCGGTGGATTTGATCACGCCACTTGAACGTGGACCCGGTGGGTCCCAAATGAACGTCGCTCACATCGCCAAGAGAGTACGGGCCCCGGGGGCACAGGTTGGGGTCATCGTCGGCCAACAGATCCCGACCGCGTTTGTCTTCGGCACAGATGAGGCCGGCGGCGCAGTGTTCACGCTCGAACAGGCGGCGCTTTGTGGCGAAGTAGTCGTCCATGTCACGGTGGAAGTCGAGGTGGTCGACACCGAGGTTGGTGAACACCCCGAGTTCGAACTTCACTCCGTCGACCCGATGCAGCGACAGGGCGTGGGACGAGACCTCCATCGCAACCGCTTGGTGGTCCGAAACCAGCCTGGCGAGCCACCGATGAAGGTCGGTCGCCTCCGGAGTGGTGAGAGCACCGCTGAGGGTCCCCGAGACAGCCGTCCGGATTCCACCCGCTTCCAGGATCGCTGCGATCATGTGGGTTGTGGTCGTCTTGGCCGCCGTACCGGTCACCCCGACGACCTTCAGCTGCCGTGACGGCTGGCCCCAGACCGAAGATGCGAGGTGGCCCATCGCCGCCCTCACATCGTCGACGACTACCTGCACGATTCGGGCGCTGGCCGGCCCCAGGTCCAATGGCCGGTCTACCAGCAGGGCGACGGCACCTCGCTCCACGGCGGCTGGGGCGTGATCGTGGCCATCTGCTCTGGTGCCCCTCACACAAGCAAAGACCGAACCAGGCCCGGCCCGGCGGCTGTCATGTGTGACGTCTGCAACATTCACCTCGCCGAAGCCTTCGGCCAGCGCCCGACCCGCACCATCCAGCAGCCTGTCCTCGATCGACGCATCGACGAGGGCTTCACGCAGCAGCAAGTCATCCCTCCTCGTCGGTTCCCGTCGAAGTCGAATCGACGGGTACCGGCTCAGCCTGGGTGGGCGCAACGCGCAGAGTTTGCAGCGCGTAGTCGGCGAGCTCGGCGAACAGGGGTGCGGCGACTTCGCCGGCGAGATGTGGAGTCGCCGTGTCGAGCAGCACGAGGATCGTCAACTCCGGATCCTGGGCGGGAACAAACCCGACGAAGGTGCTCATGTAGTCGGTCTCGGAGTAGCCACCCAAGACCGGCTTCTGGGCGGTACCGGTTTTGCCGGCGACTGTAAAACCCTCGACCGAGGCCAGCCGGCCGGTCCCCTCGCTGACGACGAGGGTCAACATCTCCGTGATCTGGCCCGCCGTCTCGTCCGACATGACACGACGACCTGGAGCAACCGGCCACGTCTGAAGTTCGCCCTCGTCGACAACGCCACGCACCAACGTTGGTGCCAAGTAGACGCCACCGTTTGCGACCGTGTTGTACGCGGCGGCGACCTGCATCGGTGTCAGGGCAACACCTTGACCGAACGCGATGGTCGCGAGTTCGGTGCCGAAGAAGGTGTCTGGAATTAGGCCTGCCGATTCGTCGGGCACGGTCGCCGAGCCGTCCATGCCCGTGAAACGTCCAAACCCGAGATCCCAGAGGTGATCGCGCATGCGCTCGGGTCCGACCATCTCGGCGATCATGATCGTGCCGATGTTCGAGGAGCGTGCGACGACCTGCTCGACGGTGAGCTCGCCTCTTCCCTTCGAGAAGGGTTCGAGGAAGACCTTGTCCGCGTACTCGTACTGCTCTGGGACGTAGAACTCCATGTCCGGTCTGACGAGGCCCGCCTCGAGAGCGGCAGACACGGTGAAGATCTTGTTGACCGACCCGGGCTCGTATGTGTCGAGGTAGGCCATGTTGTATGCCGCCGGCCTGGCCCGGCCTGACTCGGGATCGGCCGAGACAGCCGCCGATGCGAGTACCTCGCCCGTTCCGGAGCGCAACACGATGGCTACACCACCTTTTGCCGCGGTGTTCTCGACCTGCTCGACCAGGATCTGCTCGGCGAGGAACTGGGTCTCGCGATGTACGGTCAGCACCAGGTCCTTGCCCTGGGTCGCCGCCTGCAGCGAGTGCTCTCCTGTCGGCAGCAGGGTGCCATCGCGACCGCGCTCGTAGGACTCCCAACCGGTCTGGCCTCTCAGCAGGTCGTCGTACTGGAGTTCGAGGCCTGTCAACGCGACATGATCGACGTCGAGCCTGCCCAGCATTCCGCGAGCGAAGTAGTCGCCGTTGGGCAACAGGCGGGCCGCTTCTGAATCGACCACAACTCCAGCCAGACCCAACGCGAGTACGGCTTCACCAATCTCAGGGTCGGTTTGTCGCACGATGTACGCGAACCTGCCACCGCGCTCGATCTTGTCCAGGATCGACCGCTCGTCGATCCCCGTGACGGTGGCCAGGGCGTTGGCGGTTGCGGCCGGGTCGACCACAAGTTTCGGATCGAGCCAGATCGTCGGCCGTTCGTCGGAAACGGCCAGCGTCTGAAGACCGCGATCCAGAATGGCGCCGCGGTTCGCGTCGAGCTCCACCTCGGTCAGGCGTTGAGGGGTACCCCACTGTGTATAGGTCTCTCGATCGAGGACCTGGATGTGCACGAGTCGCCAGCCGACCACCACAACCGCCAGAACCAGGACAACAAGCATCACGCCGATGCGACGCTCGGGAACTCCACGGCGGCGCGGATTGAACGGACCACGCCCACCCGGAGCCGATCTCGAACGAGGGGCGGGAGCCGCAGGGCTGCCATGACCTCTCGACCGAGATCTCGGAAGTCCATATCCACCGGGAAGGTCGTTGCGGCTGCGTCGCGTCGCTCCGAGGTTCCCTGATGCGGCAGATCTCACCGCGATCCGGCCAGATCGGAGACCTCGACCAGGATCGACTCGTCGACGATCACGTCGGTCGGAACATCGGGGTCGACCATGCCCAATACACCTCTGGCCAGACGCTCGATCTGGGCCGGTGAGTTGAGCTCGTCAAGCTGGATCTGGAGGTCATGGATCCGTTCCTGCTCGAGCACGAGATCGACCTCGACAGCCTCGAGTTGGTATTGGGTCGTCGCCATCTGTGAATGGAACGCGGCGAATCCGAACATGACGACCAGGATCGCCACCGCCACCAGTCCGACGATCACCGGCAACCGGTGTGGCCGTGACGGAGGGACGACTGTCAGACGGGGTGGTGCCTGACGCCGACGCTGATCCCGCTGTTGACGAACGGCCGGTGCCCGCCCTTGCGGAGGCGTCGCCGGGGCAGCTGATGCGACACTTCTGGCACTACTGCTGGTCACGTTGTCACTCCCGTTCGTTCCCCGGCGCGAAGCCGGGCACTCGCTGCCCGCGAATTCACTGCAACCTCTGCCTCGCCCGCCGTCCTGCCACCGCTGAAGAGCAGGCGAAGACGAGGTTCAACCCCGGTCGGAGGGGGGAGGTCGGGACGTGTGGCCGGGCCGACGCGCGACTCGTCGCGCAACACCCCCTTGACGATCCGGTCCTCACCCGAGTGGTAGGACAACACAGCGATACGCCCGCCGGTGGCGAGTGAGTCGATCGCAACCCTCAACCCCGGCTCGAGAAGGTCGAGTTCGCTGTTCACCTCGATCCGGAGGGCCTGAAATGTGCGGGCGGCAGGCTGGCGGTTGTTGCGAAGTGCCGGTGCCGGAATCGCACCGGTGACAACCTCTGCCAGCCGAATCGTTCCGTCGATGGGCCGGGCGGCCACGATCGCACCGGCGATACGGCCGGCAAATCGTTCATCGGCATTGCGGCGCAGGATGGCTGCCAGGTGTTTCTGGTCGTAGGTGTTGACAACGTCGTGAGCCGAGAGTGAATCCGACCGGTCCATGCGCATGTCGAGTGGGCCATCGTTGCGGAACGAGAATCCCCTGGCGGCGACGTCGAGATGGTGCGAGCTGACACCGAGGTCGAACAGAACCCCTGCGGTCGTGCCCGGTTCGACCACCTCATCGATCCGATCGAAGCGAACGTGGTGTGACTCAAAACGATCGCCGAAACGAGAGAGCCGACTTGTTGCAGCAGCGAGGGCGGTCTCGTCGCGATCGAGCCCGATCAGGCGGCAGTGTTCGACAGTGTCGAGAAGGGCTTCGGCGTGGCCGCCCCCGCCGAGTGTCGCGTCCACGAAGACGGGAACATCGTCGCTGCTGGCCGCCGGTGCGGCGGCCAGCAGCTCGATGATGTCAGCCGCCATGACTGGAATGTGGCTGAATTTGGCGGCTTCTTCGTTGCCGGCACTCGCTGATGTGTCGGTGGTTTGCCCATCGGCGCCGTTCTCTGGCTGCGATACAGCCGCTGAGAGAAAGGCGCCAGGTCCCCCGGAGGGCCGAAACGACGAATTGTTCGTCGTGGACGGAAACGGGCGGAGCTGGATTGTTCCCAGCCCACCGGGGGACTTGGCGATCTGTTGCAGGAGGGTCACTTGTTGGCCTCCTGCTCGATCAAGAGGAGCAGTGCGGGGTCGATCTCGTCGCCTTCCATGAGGGTTGCGTCACCGATCTCGTCGACCTCGGCCCAGCGCTGCTCACTCCAGATCTCGACACGGTTGTTCGAACCAATCACCACGCAGGCCTTCTCGAGGCCGGCGTACTCACGCAGGTTGGCCGGAATTGCCAGGCGGCCCTGCTTGTCGGGCGCACAGCCGATCGAACCGGCCGTGAACGACCGGGCGGCGTGGCGATACTGACGACTGACCTTCGCCAAACGGGTGCGATGGGCGACCTGCTCGTTGAACTCGGCCTCTCCCATGAGGGTGAGACAACCATCGGTGCCCTTGGTCAGGTAGGCACCCGCGGCGAAGGTGTCACGAAACGATGAGGGAAGGATGATCCTTCCCTTGTCATCGAGCGAGTGCTCGAAGGTTCCGAGGAGCGAGGTCACCCTGGTACACCTTTCCCTTGTGTTCGGCCGGTTCGGGAGCTCGTGAGCGATGTCTCCACATCGCTCCCTTTCGCTCCACTTCGTGCCACGGTACGACCCCAAAAATGGTGATGCAACGTTCCACGGACGCCCCCCAGGCACGATCGGAACACCACCGAGAGAGACATTCGTGTAACTACACGCGTGTAGTTCCCACGCAGAGCGCTGAATACACTGGAGTTCGTGAGTTTGGCACGAACGGCCGTTCGCCACTGCTGAGGGCGTTCAGCTGGCCACACAGCGTCGAAAAAAACCTCAAGAAATTTCTATTGAGACAGGGCCTCGACGAGAGCGGCTTCGAAGTCGGAGCGCGCTACACCCACGTCGGTCAAGTCGGTGGCTGAGTCGGTGACAGCATCCAACACGATCCGGCGCTCGATCGCCGACATGGCGACTGCGTCGAGCACATCAGCGGGGTTCCATACGTCGTGGATCTGACACATGAACCTCGCACAATCGCGGGTTCGCCGTTGGGAGATGCCGACCAGCTTTCGCCCGTCGATCAGCACTTCACCCGGTCCGACGCCGGCGAAACACACCAGGCGCGACCACGGCGTCGACTCGAGTGCGCCGAAATGGACCTCGGGCGCCAGCCCGACCGAGGCGAGCGCCTCGGCGACCGCGCGGCCGACCCAATGGAACGCCCTGCCGACGTCGTCGGTCCACCGAGGGTCGTCAGAGCCGATGTCGATGTCGAACCAGCTGACCGTGTCGTCGACCCACACGGCTCCTCCCCCACCCCTGCGTCGCACGACATCTGCACCGCGCCGGTCGAGTACGGCAAGGTCGACCTCGACATCGCGTTGAGCAGACCCGAGGACCAGGGCGGGACTCGTCGGACGGCAGAACCAGAGCGTGGCGCTGCCCGCCAGTGCCCGGCCGTGGATCGTGCCCGCAGAAGCGGACAACTCGACTACGTGCACGGGTTCAGGCGATTGCCGCCAGCTGCACGCCGTCGGGCAACTCGGGGAGAAAGGGAACCCACGAGATCGGGACGGTCCTGACCGACAGAGCCACCCACATCGTCGGCGACGGGGCGGTCGGTGGCCGCCGGAGATTGAACTGCGAGGTGTCGCTCAAGAGTTTGTCGCCCTTGGCGAGGTTGCACCGCCGACAGCAAGCGACGACGTTCTCCCAGACGTGCTGGCCACCCCGGCTTCGTGGATACACATGATCGATGCACTCGGCAACCGAGTCGCAGTACTGGCATTTGTGATCGTCGCGAGCGAACAGTGCCCTTCGATGTAGTGGGGCCCGCCTGCGACGAGGCACCTTCACGTAGTAGCGCAAACGAACCACCTGTGGCGGACAGTGCACGGCACGCTCGGAATGCCAAACCTCTTGGGACTCTGCCAGAGCATCGGCTTTGCCGCCCAGCACCAGGACCAGGCCGCGTCGGCTCGACACGACACTTATGGGCTCGTAGGTCGCGTTCAGAACAAGTACGGGCCCCACCACAGATCACCGGGCAATGCTGGGCCAGCGACGGCACCACTCGAGCCAGGCGACCACGTCTTCTGGATCGGGTTCGGGGTCGATTCCCCCGTACATGGTGGTGAGCCTGAACTTCAGATAGTCGGGGTCGGGCAGAGGCAGGTAGGGCCGCCTGCGCCACCACGACCGCGGGGCCATACGCAGGCTTTGGGCCAACGCTGTCCGCCAGAGGTGGGGGCGCAGTAACACCGCCCGGGCCACCGCCAGCAGCCCGGGTATCGGAACGGGACTCGAGTTCAGCTCTTCACATCCTTCCAGGAACCCGCATCTGCCCGTGGTTCCTTTGGCAGGGCGAGGACCTGTTCGCCGATGATATTGCGCTGAACCTGCGAAGTGCCCGCATATATGGTGCCCGCCCTCGCATTGAGGAAGGTGTCGGTCCACGAGCGGACGTTGTCGGCCGGTGTTCCGGCCGCATCGGCCTGGAACGCAGACTTGGGAGGCTCGCCGCTGGGGGTCATCGCCCGCGCACCGAGGATGTCGACCGACAACTCGGTGATGACCTGGTGGTACTCGGACCAGTTGAGCTTGGTGATGGCGGCGTCGGGACCTGGACCATGGCCGGCGAGGAACTTCGTGAGCGACCTCATCCCGAGGAAGCGCATGATCTCGACCTTCGAGTGACACCAGGCAATGCGTTGTCGGATCGTCGGATCGTCGGATGCCCCTGTGGACTTCGCCAGTTCCGTCAGGCGGTCGAGCTCGGCACGGAAGGTGACCGGCAGGGTTGCGGCAGCTTCACCACGTTCGAACCCGAGAAGGGTCATGGCGACACCCCAGCCAGCGTTCACCTCCCCGACCACATTGTCCTTCGGGCAGCGGGCATCGGTGAAGAACACCTCGTTGAACTCGGACTCGCCCGAGATCATGCGAATGGGCCTGACCTCTACGCCTGGCTGGTCCATCGGCACGAGAAAGAAGGTGATGCCCTTGTGTTTTGCGGCCTCGGGGTTGGTGCGGCCGAGCACGAAGATCCAATCGGCCAGGTGACCGGCCGAGGTCCAGATCTTCTGACCGTTCAGCACCCACTCGTCGCCGTCGAGCTCTGCCTTGCAGCCCAGGTTGGCCAGATCGGACCCAGCGTTGGGCTCGCTGTAGCCCTGGCACCAGGTGTCGTCGCCGCTGAGGATGCGGGGCAAGAAGTGTCGCTTCTGCTCCTCGGTACCCCAGTGGATGATCGTATTTCCGACCATCTGGATGCCGAACACATCGTTCGGGCCGCCGGTGGGCACGCCAGCCTTCTGGAACTCCTCGGCGATGATGACCTGCTCGAGTTCGCTGAGGCCGGGACCACCGTATTCGGTGGGCCAGCTGAGGCCGAGCAGCTTGTTCTCGGAGAGGGTCTTTCGCCAGGTGGTGCCGAAGACCTCGGCCTCCTCTTGGCCGAGGGCACCCGAGCCCTTCCAGTCGGCAGGCAGGTTCTCCTTGAGAAACGCCTTGATGTTGGAACGGAACTCGGCGGCTTCTGCGGGATAGGTCGGTTGCATACCCGCGAGCGTAGTCGCACAGGGCATGCGACTACATCACGGACGATGATGTCAGTACCGAGACCCCACCACCTGGGCGGGACACCAGATCGAGCGGGGGTAGTGTCCAGCCGTATGGACCAGGCGTCGAATCGAGATCAGCAGTTACTGATGGACGGGATCTACTGGTACGGCATCCCGACCCTGTTCCGGGCGCCCCATGACCCAGACCCATCAAGGGCAGATATCGGCCTGGTCGGTGTGCCTCATTCGACGGGAAACGGCACAACACAGCGCGACCAACACCTGGGGCCTCGGGCGGTGCGCAACGTGTCGGCGATCGGGCGGCGGGTCCACAACAACTTCGGGATCGATCCGTGGAATACGTGCCGCATCAACGACCTCGGCGACGTGCCCCTGTCGGAGGGCAACAACAACGAACGCTCGATCGAGATGATCACCGACTTCTACCGCGAGATCGACGCTGCCGGATGCAGGCCGGTTTCGATCGGGGGAGACCACTCGATCACCGGCGGCATCCTCCAGGCGCTCGGCGGAATCGGCTCACGGCTCACCGGCGGTCAGAAGGTGTCGTTGCTGCACTTCGATGCCCACACCGACGCCTTCCACAACATCCCCCACTTCATGGGTGCGGTGAAGTCGGCCGCCCACTGGGCCAGCTACCTGGTCGAAGGTGGGCACGTCGACGCCGAACACAGCGTGCAGGTCGGAATCCGCGGCAATGCCCCCTGC
>JAAETH010000746.1 GCA_024228575.1 Actinomycetes bacterium | reverse complement strand
GACTCGCGCGAGCATTTCGAGATGCGGATCCACAAGCGGCTCATCGACATCGTCGAGCCCTCACCCAAGACCGTCGACTCGCTGCAGCGCCTCGAGCTGCCGGCCGGTGTCGACATCGAGATCAAGATCCAGCAAGGCTGACGAACGAGCCCATGGCTCGATCGTCAGACGCCTTTCGCCGGCGCCTTCGGCACCAGCGAAACGCTGGCTTCATCTGATCCGAGCACTGGAAGCCACGCCCACGGGCGTGGCTTCTTCGCGCCCAACGTCCAACCGCGTCTTCAGCAGCCGCTGGCTTGCCAGGCGACGACCTGCCACCCCTGTTCGAACAGCTCGACGAACACGACGATGTGGGCCTCGCTGATCGGTTCCGTGGCATCGGCTCCGGCCCAGGCGTACGCCCTGCTGTCGGCGCTGAGTTCCACGGTCCACCATCCGCCGTCAGGCATCTGAGATGGCCAGTGGTCTCGTCCACGTGGTTCCCAGGTCTTCGCGAAGGCGTGGACCGCCTCGTCGGCCAAATCGAACATCGGTTGTGCGGATGTGGCTTCTCCGACGGAGGCGGGCACGTCGTCGGCGAGGGCCGCACTGTCGCAGTGAGCGACGATCGGATCGCCCAGTTGGTCCAGTGTCCCGAGCACGAACGGCGTTGGCTGGGCCTCCTCGTCGAGGCGGTCTTCGTTCGACCGGTCCTCACATCCCCCGAATGTGGAGTCCAGACTCGAGGACATCATCTCCCAGGAGTTGTCATCGATCAGCGCGAGCCGGTGGAGGTATTGCACTGGATCGTCGAGTGACGGGCCGTTTGCGAGGACGCTGACGATCAGTGAGCGATTGCCGCCGAGAGCCACCGCGGCCTGGATGCTGCCGGAGTCGACAGCGGCAGCGAATGTGCCCAACTCCGTCTCGACATGGATCAACTCGCCGCGTGCGGTGGCGATCCATGCGGTGGGTGAAACCGCGCTACCAGACCGGTAGACGATGGAGGCATTCGTGCCACGTGGGTCGCAGTAGATGGACATGGACGACCGCCCTCCACCACCGGCAGCGAGGCTCGAGCTCAGCCCCACGACCGGTTCCACGGTCAGACCACCCGGTGCCTTGTTGTCCGGCACGACGGTGCCCGCGAGCTCGACGACCGACGCGTCATCGAAACCCTTCGCGTTCATCTGGAACACCACACCGTCTGCCATCCAGTTCAGATTCGCGATCGGGCCGCCCTCGCCATCGGGGAAGCCCCATCCCCGGACCCCGATTGCGATGTCGACCGGGATTCCGAGCTGCTGGATCTCCGAGTCGTCGGGCAAGCGGTGGATGGTTGCGACCCGGGTCGGACGTTCGGCGTCGTCCAACACGACGATGAACTCGTAGGTATCACCGAACGAATCGGGTGGGACGAAACTGAGGTCGAGTTCGGGATGGTCGAACACGAAGTGCACCGACTCGTCGGCGTCGGGCGGCGCAGCGGACTGGGCGGTCGTTGTCGAAGTGGTGGTGGTCGGCCGCTGCGTTGTCGGGGTTGTGGTTGCCAGGGTCGAGGTCGGCGCGGCCGTGGGAGCCGTGGCCACGACAGGCGTGTTGTCGCCCCTCGTCAACCAGAGGAGAGCGCCCGTACATACGAGCAGTAGGGCGACCGATGTCGCCGCGAGCCTCGCAACGATGACCGAGCCGCGCCGTGCAACGGAGCCTTCACATCGCCCAGGCGGCTGGGCGGTGGATGGAATCGCAGCCTCGGCCAACTTCTCGAGACGTTCGCGGATCACCCGAAGGTCATCGTCGGGAGTCATCACAACACCTCCCTGAGTCGAGCCAGACCGCGGCTGACGAGACTCCTCGCCGTTCCGGGCCGACAGCCGAGCGCTGCGGCGATTTCGGAGTCAGTGCTTCCGTGCAGAACCCGCATGACCACAGCGACCCGCTGGCGCAGACTCAGCTGGGCAAGAACGTCGGCGAACTCGACGAGTTCTTCTGGAGGAGTTGCCTCGACGGGGCCCAATGCCGCTGTCCGCCGCAGCACCATCTGGCGTCTTCGCCCAACCGACCGGCACTCGTTTGTTACCGCACGACGTAGATATGCGGCCGGATTGTCGATCGAGTCGGCAGGGCGGCGCGTGGCCTTGATGAATACGGTCTGAACGGCGTCTTCAGCCGCCTCGCGGTCGAGCAGCATGAGGTACCCCTGGCGTACGAGCGGAGTCCACTCGGCTCGATAGATGTCGTCCCACCCCAAGATGTGCACTCCCTGCGAGCCCGTCGCCACCATGCCCTATCCACGCACGAGACACTTGGAACGTTGCGCCTTGTCGTTGCAGATTCGAATTCGCCGGCTTCGAGGGGTTGTGCCCCGCCGATCGCGCGGGTATCGTTCGATCTTCGTGCGCCGCACCCGGTGGCGCAGCTGGCATGGGCTCAGCCCAAGCCTCGAATCGACGTCTTTGAAG
>JAAETH010000745.1 GCA_024228575.1 Actinomycetes bacterium | reverse complement strand
CAGGCGAGCCATGCGGCGTTGGCGTAGAAGTTCCCTGATGGGCAGTGGCCCATGCCGGCGCCCGCTTTGAGGTCGCGGATGTTCAACTCGACGACTGCGTGGGCTCGGTGGTGACGGTCAACATCTGTGGCGAGACCATCGAGGTTTGTGACGAAGGCGTGATGGCGCCAGTGGGGCCACAGTGCCTGTTGGGCTTGGTCTGTGAGTTTCGTTCGTCGCACTATCAAACGCACGGTGCGCTGCTTGTTGGCGCGGCCCGTTGTGTAGGTGGTGGAAGCGACCTGGGCCCTGCCGCCATCGGGGTAGATGATGTCAACCCACGCGGTCTCGCCGATAGCGGTGATCGCCCGTTTGATGGCCGGGTTCTGTGTGACGGTGATCGACCAGGCGACCTTGTGTCGGTTGAGAGCGTCGATCAGGGCCCACGAGTAGAACCCCGAATCGGCTCGCAACGTGACCGGCCCGCTGGCACCGGCTCGGCGTATACGGGTGATCAACTCTTGGGCGAAGTGTTTGTGGCCACGTTGTGATGATCCCTTGCGCATCCGGGCGTGCAAGATCTCACCCGTTGCTGCCAACGTCGCGATCAGGGGGTGATAGCCCAACCGTTTCGTGTAGCCGTACGCAGCGCCGTGCTTGTGTTTGCCGTGGACCTCACAGATCGTGGAGTCCACATCAACAGTCACCGGTCCGTCAGCGCTAGGCCCGGCGCCGGCTGTCCAGGCCCGACCCAGGGCGGTGGCGAGCATCTTGTCGAGCTGGCGGACGTGACCCCACGTGAAGGCTCGCAGGAACGTCCCGGTCGTCGATGGTGCCATCACCTTGAATGGCAACACCTTTTGGGTGTCGCCAGCCCGCAGCATGTTGCCGTGATCGATGTGGTTGCCGCCTGCGAGCATCATGGCCACGATCGACAGAAGCTTGCGGCCAGGACGAGATCCGCCCGTGCGGCCCCCAAGACGCACCGTGGTGTTGATCAACGATTCCAGTCTCAAACGCACCATCAACGTTGAGGCCAACAACAGGCCAGGAGCGACCACCGCGTTGTCATCATCGAACACCGGCACGATCCGGTCGATCTCATGGGCTACCGTGTTCACAGGAAGTGCCTCCCCGTTCGGGAATGAAAGTGGTGTAGACAATCACGATCATCCCAGCTCAGGGAGGCTTTTCCGCGGATACGCGACCAACCAGCCACCTACCAAATCGGTGGATTCAGGCTTAGGAGGTCATCGGGATAGTCGAGATCGGCCTTGTCCACCTTGGCGTGACATGTTGGGCAGAGCAGAATGAGGTTCTCGGGCTGCCGGAGATCTTCGCTCGTTGCGTCGGTGTCGGTGCGCGGTCCTTCAACACCGGCGCTGATCACGTGTGCGACCTCACCAACATGAATCGGCACGCTGTGATCATCGTCGAAGAGTGAGCGGAGGCAGTCTGGGTTTTGGCAATAGCCCCCGGACTCGGCGAACAGCCTCAGTCTCGTAGTTCCAGTCGGCGCTAGGCGAGTGCGGTTGCAGGCCACGAAGCCCAATCTAGCTACGAACCAATAACGGGCCCTGGGATGGCCGCAGCACTCTGCCGCGGCGAGGTGTCGACGACATCGCAAGAGAACGGCAATTGCCCAGCGTCCCGCGTCGTTCGCCGCCGCGGCGGCTCGACCTGCCGGGAACGAACGGTCGGTGGTGGTCGGATCCGAGCACTGGCGCTGACCGCCCTTGCCGCACATGCAAGTTGTGCGATGAGCTCTGACAAGTTGCATGTGCGGTTGTATGGGGCCACTCCTACTGCCCGGTTGATCGAGGTCTCCGTTCATCCGTCGTTCGATCGCGTCGGCGATTTCCGCGTCGCGGCGGGCGGATGCCTTGAGGTAGCGGAGACTTGCGTCGGAGGAGGCGTGGCCCATGCGGGCCATGATCTCCCGCAGTGAGGCGCCCGCTGTGGCTGCTGAGGTACCGGCGTGGTGGCGGAGGTCGTGAAAGCGGATTGCCTCGTCGAGGCCGGCCGTCTCCAGCGCCTTCTTCCAGTAGGGCGAGAAGTAGCGGTTGACGAGCGGGCTCTCCTTCACCGAAGTGAAGACGAGAGCATTGGGGTCGTCGGCGACGAACTCCTCGATGTGTGATGCGAGCAACTCGGCCACCCCGCCCGGGAGGACCACCGTTCGATGAGCGGCCGCTGACTTGGGCGGGCCGAGGGTCGGGCCCTGGCCCTTCACGAACGAGAGTGCTTGGTCGACACGCAGCGATCGATCATCTATATCGACGTGGCGGCGGGTGAGACCGGTCAACTCGCCGTAGCGGAGGCCGGAAGTGGCACCGACCCACACGAGTGCTCGGAAGCGGGGGTGGATGGCGTCGGCGATACGCCCGATGTCATCCCAGTCGAGCATCGGGCGTTCGATTGATCGCTCGACGGCAGCGCCCTTGATGTGGACGGGGTTCGTCCGCAACAGGCCGTCGTCGACTTCGGTGTCGAGCATGGTCCGGAACAGGCGGCAGACCTTGGCCACGTTGTTGGCGTGCAGACCCGACTTCGACAGGCGACCGTGCCAGGCTCGGACAGTCGACGGCGTGATCTTGCGCAGCTCGACCGTCTCGAACTCGTCGAGGATGTGGGCGAGCTGTGAGGCGTACGTGTCGCGGGTGCGAGGCCGGAGGTCCCGCGCCTCGAGCCACCGCTCGGCGAACACGCCGAAGCGCTCCCGGCCGCTCGACGGGTCGACGTGACGGCCCGACACCAGATCGGTCTCCATCGTCGCCAGCCACGCTCGGGCATCGGCTTTCGTGGCAAAGGTGGTGTCGGCTGGGACCTGTTTGCCGAGGTGCCAATAGCGCGCCTGGTAGCGCCCTGACTGAAGCTTCCGGATGTTGCCGAAGGGCCTTCTGCGAACTGCGCGAACTCGGCGATGACGCTGCCTGTGCTGGGGACGGCGACGTTGTGAGGTGTAGCCGAGCAACTCGGTGAGTGAGCGAAGCTCACGACGAGCGGGT
>JAAETH010000744.1 GCA_024228575.1 Actinomycetes bacterium | reverse complement strand
CGTGGCGATCCAGCCGTGGCGCAGCGCTTTGGGCAGCGCTGCGGCGATCGCGCCGAGCAGGCTCGGGTCGTCATCGTTGAGCGAGGGGCGGCCGACCTGGCGACGTAGTACGGCGTTCTCGTGGCGAAGAACGATGATTTGGAGGTCCTTGCATCGTCGGGAGCGCACGGCGAGGCCAGCGAGCTGGGCGAGGAAGCGGTAGAGAAGACGAGACATCAGGGTCCAGGATGGCGAGCAAACGTGCTGGTCAGCGCACACGCGCGAGTATTCGAGCGGCACAGCCCCCACAAGCACCCGTCGCAGCGTAGAGACCGAAAACCGCCTCCCACCTGCTGCGACGCGTTCTCGGCAGGTGGGAGGCACACGCCTACACGTCGTGGATTGCGACTCTGCTGTTTGAGGCTTGCGCGAGCTGTTCGATGTGTGAGCGGTTAGAGGTGACGATGGCGTCGATGCGTCTGAGGGCACCCTCGACGACCGCGGCGTCGACGGTGTCGGGTACTCCGCTTCGGGCGATCAGTGCTCCAACTGAGCGGGCTTGTGTTTCGCTGAGTTCTTCGATTTCGCAACCCTTGAGGAGTCGAGACAGGTGGTGCTGTGGCCCTCCGCGCCACGATTCGGCGAGCACACCCGCGGGAACGGTGGGGGTGATGCCGTGAGAGATCGCTGCTCGGTGAAGAGACCACATGAGCCGATTGTCGCGTTCGGCGGCTATGAGGGCGCCGGTGTCGTAGGTGAGTCCTTGCGTCATGCGGTTTCGGCGTACAGGGGGTCGAGGAGGCGTTGGAGGAGAGCTTCGCCGGCGGCTCGTTCGGTTGCGGTCAGCTCTCCGGCTTCAGCTTCCCACTCGGCGATACCTTGCATGCCTTCGCGCAGCTTCAGCTGTGATTCGGCGGCGTTGGACAACCAGGCTGAGAACGAGACTCCGTCTTGTTGTGCAGCAATCTCGACGCGGTCCGCGACGGAGTCGTCGATCGACACAGAACGTTTTGTTACAGCCATGCACTGATGGTACTACCGTCGGTGCTACTCAGCAAGTTTCAACTCGTGGCAGACGCGATATGCCCATCACCGCGGGTCAAGGCGTGTGCTGCTAGGGAAACTCCGTCGTCGCAGGTCCCGCAGCGTTGTTGTGTTTGTGGATGAGTCCGTCGCAGCGGCTGGTTCGTAGGACGGTGACGGTTGCTGGCGGTGTGTCGTGTGGCTTGTCGACTGGTGTGGGCGGTCGTTGTTCGAGCGACTGGTGTGGCCGGTGGGTGTTGTGGTGGTCGATGTAGTCGCGG
>JAAETH010000743.1 GCA_024228575.1 Actinomycetes bacterium | reverse complement strand
GATGACGCCCTTGCCTGCGGCCAGACCATCGGCCTTGACCACCACCGGACCGTCGAAATGGTCGAGCCATTCCATGGCTGCGTCGACCTCGGTGAACGACTCGCACACCGGGCCCGGGATGCCGTGGCGAGCGGCGAAATCTCGGGCAAACGACTTCGATCCTTCGAGCTGCGCTGCTTCACCTGATGGTCCGAAGCAGGCGATACCGGCCAGGTTGAGATCGTCGGCCACCCCGGCCACCAGAGGGGCCTCGGGCCCCACGATCACGAGATCGACTTCGTGCTGTTGGCAATAGTCGACGATCGCCAGGTTCGAGTTGACGTCAAGATCGACGTTGAGGTAGCGGGTCCCGGCGTTGCCAGGAGCAACATGGAGCTTGCCCAGCCATTTGGATCGCTGGAGGCCCTCGGCAATGGCGTGCTCGCGCCCTCCCCCGCCCAGAATCAACACTGCGAGCTGCCGGTCGATCATGCCAACACTCCATCGAATCGCTGTTTGGAGCTCAACATCGATAGCTGCACCGGTACGGGGTACGAGCCTGTGAAACACGCGTTGCAGTAACCATCATCGCGCCCCAAGGCTTTCATCATGCTCTCCACCGACAGGTAGCCGAGACTGTCGGCGCCGATGTGCTCACAAATCTCGGGGACCCCGAGCTGGTGAGCGATCAGCTGGTCGTAGGTTCCCATGTCGACGCCGTAGAAACAGGGGTGGGCGATTGGGGGGCACGTGACCCGCACATGGACCTCGGCCGCGCCCGCTTCG
>JAAETH010000742.1 GCA_024228575.1 Actinomycetes bacterium | reverse complement strand
CCGCTTCCGATGAGACAACGGAGCCAGAAGATGTGGACGGACCCGTGGTCGAAATCGCTGACAGCGATTCGTCTCAGACGCCGAGTGCGCCAACCAACCCGGTGGAGACGCCGGCCTCTGAAGTAGAGACACGGGCCAACGGCGATAGCGGCGGTTCGGGGTTGGCGGTATCTGAACGTGGCGTCCAGGCCCTAATTGTTGGGGGTGTCGGTCTGAGCGGGGTTGGCGCGGCTTTGGTTCTCAATTCGCTGCGGTCAAGGCGGCGATACCAAGCCTCGCGTCGTCGGCCTGGAAGCGTCCCTGACCTCCCAGATCAACAGCATCAGCAGTTCGAGAGTCGTGTGCGTTCGATCGCAGACCACGAAGCTCTTCGGTGGCTGAGCGCTGCGAACAAGTTCTTGACCCATACCTTGGATGGGAGCGAATCGTGGCACCTACCGCCGATCGTGGCGGTACGCGCTGGCGACCACGGTCTAGAGGTACTCCTTGACCAAGAGCTGCCAGCACCCCGGGGGTTCATCGACGGCAACCAGCCCAAATCGTGGATCTTGGATCCCGACATCGAGGTACGGCAACTAGAACGCGAAGCGGCCGCTCGGCTGCCCTACGCTCCCCTGCTGGTGCCAGTGGGCGGCACCGGAGGCGGCGACCTTCTCCTCGAGTTGGCTCAGTTTGGTGTAATCGGTCTTGATGGCCCGGTCGAGGCAATCGTGGGCTGGCTTCGAGCGTTGACCGTCGCCGTGGCTACATCCCCGTGGTCTGACAACGTTGAGGTGATAGCCATCGGAGTCGATCCGGTTCTCGATCGTATGCCCCATGTTCAGGTTCCCGCTGACCCGATCGACTGGGCTCGTGAGGAGATCGAACGCCGGGTAAGCGAAGGCCCTCGACCTGATTCGCGCTACGAGATGCGACTGCGAGGACAGCGGGTAGACGAGACCCTGGTACTGGTAGGTCCCGGGTTTGAGGGTGTCGCCCAGCATCTCGTCGAGGTCGCAGAGCTCGCCAACACACCATTCACACTGATTGCAGCCGCGCCGGTAAGGGGCGAGGGTCGAATCCAATTCGAAGGTGATCGGGCCACGCTTGAACCGTCGGGGGTGACGTTCTGGCCGTCGGTGATGGAAGCCGAAGCGATCGCGATGACGACCACGCTGCTCGACCAGTCCGCCGACACCGGCTCGGTCCCAGTTGACGTTCACTACGCCGACGAGGTGCCTGGTGTCAGAGTCGATGCCGGCACGCAGACATGGTCACCGGTAGACCTGCCGCTCACCGACTCAGGGTCAGAGCCAATCCCAGGAGAGGCCAACGACCGCGATGTCGAATGGCGCCCAGCCTCTCCGGTACCTCCCACCGCGCCCGAGATCCCACGAACCTCGGTATTGCCGCCCCCGACAAAGCCTTCGCCCCGCCAGGGTGCGGTTCCCTACGACGAAGCAAACACCCCGGGAACTGACCTGGTTGACGAGGACCGCGAACCGACATTGGTCGAAACCCTCGACCATGCGCCAGACGTGCCGGCGAGTGGAGAACGGGTCGAAGGTGACGATCCCGCCAATCATGTGGTGGCCGTCGAATCTGGCGACTCGACCGTGGTGGTGGAGCCGGAGAGAGCCGAGGATGCTGGCATAGGCGAAACCAACTCGACAAGTGTTCGCGCAGAACCAGCAGCCGCAGACGCTGTTGAAGTCGTTGTCGACGACGTTCAGGGGGACGATGGCCGCTTGTTCAATCCGGAACCATCCGCCGGTGAGAATGAGGGTGTGCTTGGACCGCTCGGTGAGAGTGAGAGGGTCCGCGCCCAAATCGGTGAGGTGATGGCAAGCAAACCCATTGAGGTTGCAGTCCTGAAACCAACACCGGTCGTCGAGGGAACGCCAGAGCGTTTGACACCGAAGAACGTTTCCGTCTTGGCCTACCTGGCCTTCCATCGCGCTGTGACATCGAACGCGCTGCGAGAAGCCTTCTGGCCATCATCAGTTAGTCGGTCAACTTCAGACAACGCGATCTCACTGATCCGACGCAACGTCGGCACGACCTCGGCTGGCGTGCCACGACTGAATCTGGCGGCTGAGGGACGACTCGTCGTTTCCGACGAGATTGGCTGCGACTGGACCCGTTTCCGACTACTTGTCGAACAGGCGGAGATAGCCAAGCGAGAGCACGCCATCAGCGACGAGATGACTCTGTTGCGGGCCGCCCTCGAACTCATAGATGGACCGATCGCCTCGGACGCTGATCACAAGAACTGGCTGTGGTTGCGAGATGATCCGACCGTCTACTCCCGTGTAGAAACCGGCATCGTTGACGCCGCACACCGTCTTGGCTACTTGGGTTGTGAGCAGGGCCTTCCCGACCTGGCCAAGTGGGCAGCGGACAAAGGTCTGGTAGTAGTGCCCGAACAGGAGGCGCTCTACCGGATCCAGATGTCAGCTGCGTCAATCGCGGGTGAGGAGAGCACGAT
>JAAETH010000741.1 GCA_024228575.1 Actinomycetes bacterium | reverse complement strand
TGCTGGGAGTCGAAGAAGGGACCCTGGTCATCCGCCGAGACCGGCACCGAATGGCCAACGGTGAACCAATCACAATCTCCTCAGCATGGATCCCCTGGAAATTCGGGCGCCATGTCGCCGACCTACTCCTACTAGAAACCGGACCCGGAATGGAACCCCTCGAAGCAGGAACCGGACTAACCGCCACCCGACTTGAAGAATGGGTCAAAGCCGACGGAGCAACACCCGAACAAGCCGAGTTCTTCGGGGTCGAAGTCGGCTCACCCATCAAGATCACCGACCATGTGTGGTCCACTGACGACGGAACAGTCATGGTCTACGGCTCGGGAGCGCACCGACAAGGCGAATGGTCCAAGTTCTGGGTGGAGATCGATCATGGCCAGCTTTAAACCAGCCGACCCCGAATCCGACGCCCGCCGACTCGCACACCTCGTCGTAACCGCAGGAGTCGGTGCCGTCGACACCATCGACCGCATCAAAGCCGAGATGGACGCCGGGTGGGACATCGAAGTCATTGCCACCCCCCACGCCGCAGCATGGTTGGAGGCCAGCGACCTAGCACAACAGATCCTTGACCTGACCGGCGAGCCGCACCGGTCCACACTCCGGACCCCGTGGGACGACAAAACCGAACGAATGGCCAACCGATGCGTCGCCGCACCAGTAACGCTGAACACCCTGACGAAGTGGGCCGACGGCCACGCCGACAACCTGGCCCTATCCACCCTGTGCGAAGCAACATGGACCAGAGGAGTCCCCGTCGACGCCCACCTAACCCTCAACGGCCCATACGCCCACCACCCAGCAGGCAAACGAGCGATCGAGCTGCTCACCGAGCATGGCGTCAACATCATCCCGTATGTCCCCGGGCCAGCGATGAAGGCCGTCCTGGCAACGACATACACACCCGAGCAACTCCCCTCAGCACTCCGAAAGATCGTGCTCGACGAATAACAATCGGAGTCGCACCTACAGTGCATTGTCTCGGGCCATCTGGGCGTTGAACTCATCAGCCCCCAGAGCTGCCGCCGCATCGTCGATCAGGTCAAATTGCTGTTCGGCGTGTTCCAGGC
>JAAETH010000740.1 GCA_024228575.1 Actinomycetes bacterium | reverse complement strand
GCCCCCGGTCTGCGATCAGGGCGATACGGCCGACTCCGAACCGGTCTTGGAGATCGGCGAGCACTGTGGGCATCGTGGCCGAGTCTGCGGTATTGCCATCAAAGACCCGATGCGCGATCGGGATCCCGTCACCGGTGACCAACAGCCCGATCATCACCTGTGGCCGATCGGAGCGTTTGTCACGGCTGTACCCGAACCGTTTCGTCGGGAACCGGCCATCAGGGTCGACATCGACGGATTCGAAATAGGTGGAGGTCAGGTCATAGCAGCACCAGCGCAGCTCCAGGTTCAACAGCGATGTGAGTCGGGCGAACAGATGGGCCTCGATCTCGGCCACATGATCGGCGACCGCGTCGAGGGCCCGATAGCACTGGGCCAGCGACGGAGCCCGAACCCCGTCGGGGAGTTCGACATCACCGTCGAGCCATTCGAACACGGTGCGACGCTTCGATGACGGGGCGACCAGACGGTTGGCGATCATCACGAACACCGTGTCAGCCAACGCTTCGCCGGTGCGATGCCCCAACAGGTTGGCGAACAGGTCGTCGAGACCGAGCCGACGAAACAGAGACCAGACAGTAGCTACCGCGCCGAACCCCGGCGCCCCGTCTGCTTGGAGATCGCCGGGGTGGAGCCATGTGTCATCGGCGTGGGATTGCAGAGCGGCGATGATGCGATCCAGCTGGCCCGACTCGCGCAGCGCTGTGACCTCACCGAGGCGCAGCAGTGTCTTGTGTGTCACGCGCCCATCGACCCGGCCGGCTTCGACCAAAGACAGATAGGTGTAGGTCTTGTCGCCCCGTTTCCGGCGAGTCGTCTTCACGAACACGTCAACAACAATAGCCCACAATCGCGGTCACATCACCAACGTGTCGCCCCTACAAATCCGACCTGAAACACCCTCCCGGAACACGAAACCCCTGATCACAGCATCGCGACCCCACCAAAACACCCGTCTACCCGTCAAAGTCGGGTCAGTCCGACAGCTCAAGACTTCGCTACTCACTGACTACAGAACCCAGATCTGGGATCCGGCGGACGGATGCCTCTAG
>JAAETH010000739.1 GCA_024228575.1 Actinomycetes bacterium | reverse complement strand
GGCGGGCTCTCTGTGATGCGGGCACCGAGGGCGGCCCCGGTTGAACCGTCGAAGCGCCTGATCTCCTCGTTCCAGTAGTCGGAAACCCAGAGATCGCCATCGGGCCCGAACCGTGGGGAGTGAGCCTGGGTCAGACCGGATGCCACGAAAATACCGAGCGAGGTTCCTGTCGAGTCGAACTGCTCGACGGTGCCGCTCCCAGAGAGCGTGACGAAGACATTGCCTCCCGGCCCGGCAGCAAGACCTGTTGGGGTAGCACCACCGGCCAGCGAAGTGAACAAACCGAGGGAGGCACCGGTGGACGCATCGTAGGTCTCGACGTCGTCGTTGGATCCATCCCCGACGAGCAGCACACCGTTGGGGGCGAAGAGGATCGGGCCTGGGCCGACGAGGGTCCCGGCAGCCACGAAAATGTCAATGAAGCTGCCGTCGGCGGCGCTGTAGCGCAGTACCTGTGAGGTGGTGGAGCTCACGACGTAGAGGTTTCCGTCGGGCCCGAATGCCAGTCCCTTGGGGTCTTGCAGACCCCCTGACTGGAAGGTCACGAACGTGTCGACATAGCTGTTGTCGCTCGGATCGAAGCGCACCACATTGTCGGAGCCGAAACCGGAGACGTAGAGGAGACCGTCGGGGCCGATAACGGCGTCATAGGGTGTGGTCAGAGCTCCACCGGTGGTGGCGAAGTCGGTGATCACCGACCCGTCCTCAGC
>JAAETH010000738.1 GCA_024228575.1 Actinomycetes bacterium | reverse complement strand
GGAGGTGCATGTCCCATCGCGGATGGCCATCGCGAACTTCTGAACCTCGGTCGCGTTGCGTGTGTCACGACCCAAGTTCATCTCGAGTCCGTCAGCCGATAGCACCCAGGCAAAGATCTCAGCCCTCGCGTCGACCAACTTCTGCCACTCAGACGCGGGGACCTGGGCGCCGTTGATCGTCCACGCTTTCGCCCCAGGGTCACCCAATGCCAGTTTCAGCATGTTCTCGACATCGATCACCAGATGTGCACCCGAATCGGGCATGCCACCAGGCTTGCCCTTCTTCGGTCTCGAAACACCGTTGAGGATGAGGCCTGCGAACGCGTCAGCCCTACGCTGAGCACCGGTGCGACGATCAAGGTTTCGACCTTTCTTGTCCTTGTGTTGCCACTCGGCACGCTCGGCTGTTTCGAACCTGTCAACAATGGCCTGCCCGACCAGAGGATCGACACGCAGATAGAACCACCACGCCCCATCACCCTCCTCATCGACACCCCAAAAGAAACGACG
>JAAETH010000737.1 GCA_024228575.1 Actinomycetes bacterium | reverse complement strand
TGGGGTGAGATCGATGGTCAACCTCACCTCGCTACTGCCAGCTACGACCGAACGGTGAGGGTGTGGGACCCGGTGTCGGGCGACACCACCAGGATCCTAGAAGGCCACACCCACTGGGTTCGGGGTGTGGGGTCGGGGGAGATCGACAGTCAACCCCGCCTCGCCACTGCCAGCGACGACCGCACGGTGAGGGTGTGGGACCCGGTGTCGGGCGAAACCGTCCGCCTACCCATCCTGCGTCCCATCAACTCGATTGCATGGGCTGGTGACTGTCTCGCCGTGGGGACCGACCGATCTCTTCTCGCTGTCGATTGCTCACTCATGGCCGTCGGCCAATCCCGATAGGAACGTGAGGACAGCCGGCTGCATCGCCAGGTCTGCGAGCAGTTGCAGCTGGTCGGTCGGTTGCTGGCGGTCCTCGACGATGTCTTTGCCGGCCTCGATCTGGTGTGTGATGGCGGTGTGGCGGAGTTCGTACGGCGTGATCTCGGGGACCTCCGCCCGACGGCATGCGGCCTTGAGATCTCGTCGGTAGCTCTCCTGTCCGACTGGCGTCC
>JAAETH010000736.1 GCA_024228575.1 Actinomycetes bacterium | reverse complement strand
CGCTCCTGAGAACCACGTCTACGTTGGCGACACGACCATTGACGTCGGAGAAGTCGTCTCTGGCAAGGTGATCGTTCTTCGGGGCGACCTGGTCGTGCGAGGCACGATCGATGGCAACGTGCGCCAACTCGGACGTGGCTTCGTTCATGTTGATGGTGGCACCGTGACCGGCAGCATCTACGAGTGGGGTCGGGGCACCGTCCAGGTGTTCAACCACGGCACCGTTGCGGGAGACGTCGTCGAGCGAGGCAACAACGGCAGAGACGCCATTGGAGTGGACGTCACCACAGGTGGATTGGTCATGGGCAACATCTATGAATACGGCTCGGGCAATGTGGACGTTGCGACCGATGGAGCAGATCCCGGGCGGGTCGAAGGCAACATCTTCGAACGGGGCATTGGCAAGGTGAGCGTCTACGACTTCTGTGAGGTCAACGGCGACATTGAGGAACGGGGTCGTGGCGACGTCATCATCGAGGAACTTGCGAAGGTAGACGGCGACATCCGTGAGTTCGGACCTGGCGAGATCTTCGACAATCGTTGATCAGAGGTCGCGAGCACCAGCACTTCTGTGCGTGGTCGACCCTGTCCGGCTTCGACCATCGAGGCTTCCGACCTGGCTCCCCCCAGCCATTCCGACGGCGGGCGTCCTACGGGTCGCGTGGCCGATGACCTGGGGTTCTCTGGTGGGCGATACAGGAGTTGAACCTGTGACCTCTTGCGTGTCATGCAAGCGCGCTAACCAACTGCGCCAATCGCCCGTGAGCAGCAAACGTTAGCAGCTGGAATTCGAGATGACGACGTCGATTCTTGTCGCGGAGGTGCCGCCGAACACACCGTTCGTGGCCGTTCACCGACGGATCGGGCGGTATCGACGCGTCGGTCACGAACAGCAGCCGGAGATGGCACAAACGCGCAAAGGCGGGTGGCGATCTGAACCACCACCCGCCTTCACCATTGAGGCGCCGACCGGAATCGAACCGGTGTACACGGCTTTGCAGGCCGCTGCCTAACCACTCGGCCACGGCGCCAGAGATGGCAATAGTACCCGCGCCAGAGACGTTCCAAAGAAATCCTGGCACATCTCTTGACGGCCACTAAGCGTGGCTATACCTTCACTGTGTGTAGACACCTGGTGGAATTCGAGCCGGAGCGGAGCAGCCATTGGCGCCCGTCCCGGTGGCGAATTCTGCCGTGGAGTGATGGTCTCAGGGGAACGACACTCCACGGCAGAATGGGTCTCCTTCTCACCGCCCTTCTCGGCGCCGCACCGATACCGATAGCGTCGCTGCTACTCAACTCCGGCGGTGCCAGATGCCAGACGATCCCCAACCCGATGCACGCGACCAAGCGGGCGATGTTCCGACACCTCTCGAATCGCTGGGTAGTCTCGCTGCACTCGAAGTCGAGTTGGCACCCGATCATCGACACGTCGAGATCTACACGGAGAAGGGTTTGTTGACCTTCTTCCGGCACGGGCCCGCCGAAGCCCAAGATGTCGTCTTGATGTGTGGTGGCGCCCTTGGAGGAGTGCTCGGACCCGCAGACGGTCTCTATCACGACCTGGCCGTCACACTCGCCGGACAGGGCATCGGAACCGTTCGAGTCGGATACCGCAAGCCGAACGATCTCGGCCGGTGTGTACACGACATGGCAGCCGCAGCAGATCTGTGTGCACGCTCGGGGGCCGAACGGTTCGTGACGATCGGGCACAGTTTCGGTGGGGCCGTAGCACTCAACGCCGGCATCGCCTTCGGAGAACACTGTGCCGGAGTCGTGACGTTGGCAACCCAATCGGCGGGCTGCGAAAACGCCGAGCAACTCGGCGATACCCCACTGCTATTGATGCACGGCGACGCCGACCAGTTGTTGCCCTTCATGGCGAGCGAGATGGTCGCCATGCTCGCCGGCAAGGGCGAACTCGTGCCACTCGCCGGAGCCGGCCACCTCCTCACCGAAGCGTCCGACGAACTCCGGTCACGCCTCACCGACTGGATTCCCGCACGATTCTCCGACCACCGGGCACCGGCCTGATGACACCTTCGGTCCCCTCGTCGCTGGCCGAACTCGACGCGAAGTGGATCTCGAACGTCCTCGGGTCTCACATCGACGATGTCAGGGTCGAGCAACTGGCGGTCGGATCCGCATTCCTCGGTCTTGTCGCCAGGCTCCACCTCACCAGGACAGACGACGGACCACCAACGGTGATCGTGAAGATCCCTCCCACCGACGAGGGTGCCCTGACCGTGGGCAGGTTGCTGAACGTGTGGCATCGCGAGGCCATGTTCTACGAGCTGCTCGCACCCCAGCTGCCCCGCGACGTAGTGGTGCCACGTTCATACCGCACGGTCGTGAATCCCGACGGTTACGAAGCCGCCATCGTCATCGAGGACATGGCACCAGCCGTTGCCGGAGACCAGATCGTCGGGGCAACCCCGAAGGCAGCGAGGGCCGCAGTCACGACACTCGCCGGCCTGCACGCACCATGGTGGGGAAGGCCGAGAACCGAAGAACTCCAGTGGGTTCCCGGTGTCGATCGCCCAGGGGTCGGCACCGGTCTTCGGTCATCGATGGAGTCGACCATCGACCGATTCGTCGACCGGTACGGCGATCAACTCCCGACGGCGAGCATCGAATGGACCAGACGGTTCATACCGTCCGTGCCGACCTGGCTCACCTCGTTGACCCAGCGACCGATGACGATCGCCCACGCCGACTACCGCCTCGAGAACATGCTGTTCTCGCCAGACGACCCCAGCGCCGTGACCATCGTCGACTGGCAAACCGCCATGTACACAGCCGGGGCGACTGACCTGGCCTTCTTCTGCGCCACCAGCATCGACACCGACGTTCGGCGGTCGATCGAGAACGAGCTTGTCGATCTGTACATAGCGGGCCTGCTGGACCATGGCGTCAGCGAGGCGGCAACCATCGACGTTCGCGCCGACTATCGAACGTCGATGTTGTGGTGGATGGCGATGCTGGCCAACAACCTCGCCGACATGGAGACTCCCGACGAACGCAGCGCGACCCTGTTCTCGACCATGCTCGAGCGGCTACACGCAGCCGCCATCGACCACCGGGTTGGCGACCTCGTCTGATCGGCGTTGAACTATCGGCCAGGCAACAAAACGCACGAACCCCGCCCACAGGGACGGGGTTCGTTCAACGAGCGGATGACCGGGTTCGAACCGGCGACCTCAACCTTGGCAAGGTTGCGCTCTAGCCAGCTGAGCTACATCCGCAGCGACAAAAATCATACCAGCCTCGCAGTGATCTACAACGCCGCATTCCCGCCCACCCGAGCATGCGAGCGGCAGCGGTCTCGGGCACCGGTTATTCGACGGGTTCCTGAGGGCGCAGGTCGACGGTGAAGGTCAACACACCTTCGGTGAGGTCCCACTTCGCATCGCCGATGATGGCAAAATCCATGAAGTCCTCTTGTTGCGCCTGGAGGAAGGCCTTGCGTTCATCGCCGCCGACGGGTGGCAGATTGCGCCTTCGCGCAGCGTCGGCCCTGGACCGGAACCTGGTGATCATTGCGTCGACATCGAGTGAATCGGCCATGTCAAAACCTCGGATCGTGGGTCAGCAGCTGGCGATGGCGAGCCCGACGGGCTCACCCTAGAGGTTTCTCGACGGCTTCAGGCTCGTCGGATGGGCGACATCGCCGGCACGGTCGACCACCGGATCGCCGAGCACGGGTCGTGACCGAAGCGAGTCTCGCAGCGACGGTCGCAGCGACGATGGGTCATCCTCGGCCTCCGACACCTGAGAGGCCAGGGTCTGTTCGGATGCCGGCTCGGGCAGGTAGCCACGGCGAGCCGGAGGGGTGGTGGCCAACCAGTAGAACCAGGTCAGTACGCCGACCAGCAGGGCCAGTACACCGAGCGCAATAGCGAGGATGCGCATCGGCCGGGTGCCATCGTCGACCTCGGTCTGGGCTTGCGCCAGCAACACGCTTGCGTCGACGGGACCGGCGACCACGACCGCGATCGCACAAACGAGAACCACGACGCCCAACAAGCGCAAGAAGGTAGAGGATGCCGCTCTCACCGATTCGACTGTACCGCCATCATCGTTGATGCCTCGGGCACCGGCCTGAGGGTCGCCCATCTTCGCCCCACACCAGAGCCAGAGAGCTCGATCTCGACGAGCTTCGGCGTGACGTGCGACGCTAGCGGACATGAGATTCAGAAGGATTGCCAAACTCGACGTGTCGGTCATCGGCTTGGGCTGCAACAACTTCGGCAGACGACTCGACGACGCAGACACAGCTCGTGTCGTTCACGCCGCTCTCGACGAAGGCATCAACTTCTTCGACACGGCCGACATGTACGGCGAAGGAGCATCCGAGGAGTACCTGGGCAAGGCGATCAAGGGCCAGCGCGACAAGATCGTCCTCGCCACGAAGTTCGGGGCGTTCGACGTCCCAGAGAATCTGACAGGCGGACATCCCGACTGGATCGCACAGGCTGTCGACAACAGCCTTCGCAGGCTCGACACCGACTGGATCGATCTGTACCAGCACCACTTCCCGGATCCCAAGGTGCCACTCGTCGAGACCCTCGGCGCCCTGAACGCACTGGTGACGGCCGGCAAGGTCCGCTATGTGGGGTGTTCGAATGTCGACGCGGATCTGCTCGGAGAAGCGACCGAAACTGCCGCGGATCGAGGGTTCGCTCCGTTTGTGAGTGTGCAGAACCGTTTCAGCGTGCTTCACCGGGAACCCCGCGACGAGGTCCTGCCGGCCTGCCGAGAGTTCGATTGTGCATTCCTTCCGTTCTTCCCGCTCGAGAGCGGCCTGTTGACCGGCAAGGTCGGCGCCGACGGGCCACCTGCGGGAACGCGGCTGGCATTGATGTCGGAGGAGCAAAAGGCGAGGTTCCTCGATGACAAACGCGTCGACAGGGTTCACATCCTGACGTCGTACGCCGCCAACCACGGGCGGACGATCCTCGAGCTGGCGTTTGCGTATCTGTTGGCTCACGCTCCCGTGGTCTCGGTGATAGCGGGTGCGACATCGATCGACCAGGTGGCGGCGAACGCCGCTGCCTTCGACTGGCAGCTGGCACCCGACGAGATCGGCGAAATCGATGAGATCGTCGACGGGATGTAGAAATCGAGAAATTCTGAACATCTCGCGACTCGAGCCGTTGATGAAACGTCTCAACATCGGTGACGAAAATACGCCAAACCACATCAGGTCAGATGTCGATTCCACCAAGGCGCCGGGTGGTGTTGCAGTGCATCGATTGTGGCGCTGCGGTCAGCTGGCCGGTCTCGCTCGAGCGGCTTCGCCGAGGTGAACAACCAAGCGAGGCCCCCCAACCCGGGACTGTGCGAGTCCTGCTGGACTCTGCTCTGAACGAGATCTACGTGACGGCACTCGAGAGTTCCCGGGTCAACACTACGAAACGTCTCAAGCAGCCCAGAGACTGCACGAACGGCCACTATGTGGCAAAGGCCAGGACCGTCCCCCATGCCCCGCCGTACCAGGTCGAGTACGACGCCACTCGTGTCGAGCCACGGGCGATCGACGAGTTCGGGGCCGGGTAGCCGCCCGAGTTCTCGCCGGCTCAGATCTGCGGTTCTGAGGCGATCTTGTCGAGAAACGACCGGAGCTGGGGCTCTACCTGTTCGCCATGCGTCAAGAATCCGTCGTGTCCGGTGTCGGCGTCGATCATGACGTGGGTCGTCCACTGGCCGGCAGCTTCGAACCCCTCCACCAGCTCTCGTTGCTGGTACTCGGGGTAGAGGAAGTCGGTCGAAACAGAAGCCGTGAACAAAGGGCACCTGACGCGAGACAGCGCAGGACCGATTCCGCCGCGCCCCCGGCCCAGATCGTGAAGGTCCATCATGTGGTTCAACATGATGTAGCTGTTGGCATCAAAACGCCTGACGAACTTGGCTCCCTGATAGGCGAGATAGCGCTCGATATCGAACTCGGCGCCGTGTTCGGCAGCCGGCTGACCGTGGCTGCTGGTGCGCCCGAAACGCCGATTGAATTCGGTGTCGGAGCGGTAGTGGATCATCGCGACCACCCGAGCGGTCGCCAGACCCCTGTGCGGCCCGTGGCCCGGCCCGCCGCCGTAGTACCAGCCCGCATTCCAATGCGAATCGGCCATGATCGCCATACGTCCGGCCTGGCTCCACGCGATCTGTTGGGCCGTCGAACAAGCGGTGGAGGCGAGAGCAGCAACAGATCTCACACGGTCGGGAAACGTGACCGCCCACTCGAGTGCCTGCATGCCGCCCATCGATCCACCGACGACCGACACCCAGGTCTGGATTCCAAGCTGGTCGGCGAGTTTGGCTTGAGCCCGCACCTGGTCGCGGATCGAGACCTGCGGGAAGGTCGGCCCGTACAACATGCCCGCCCCGGGATCGACGGACGCCGGGCCGGTCGATCCTTGGCATCCGCCTAGGACGTTCGCACAAACGGCGTAGTACTTGTTGGTGTCGATGGTCTTGCCCGGGCCGACGACACGCTCCCACCAGCCATCGGGTGACGTGCCGTGAGCAGCCTCGGGTGTGTGGCCGCCCGGATGGCTGGCAGCATGACTGTCTCCCGTCAGCGCGTGGCAGACGAGGACCGCATTCGAGGCATCCTCGTTGAGTTCACCCCACGTCTCGAACGCCAGGTCGGGCAGCTCGAGGCTCTCACCCGACTCGAGGACAAACGGGCGCCCACCGGTGAACTGGCTGAACCTGCGGTCGGCGGGATCGTCGCCCTCGAACCACGCGCCCGACACGGGCGGCGGATTCGTCGGATCGGTCTCGTCGAACACTGGGGTTGATCCTGCCTTTGGTCTGCTCTCCAGCAGCGGTGAGCGTTCGTTGAAGATACCTGCATTACGTCGCTTCGAGAGAACGCCTAGCCGGAGGTGAAAGGCCTGCCGGACCCGAGGCCCGAGGGCTCCTTCAGCTGCGCCTTCCACCATAGGTACACCGGGTCGTCGTCGCCCATTGCATAGGCGCGATTCATGGTGCGGCCCACTTCTCGTGCGCCGGCCCCACCCCTGACGAGATCTGCTCCCTCGGACCACAGAACCCCGTCGACGGGCAGAGGCAACGAGGCGACCACCTTCGCAGTCAGGCGCATCGCCTTGGGAGACAGGCCCGTGCCAGAACACCTGCGCATGGCGGCGACAGACGCAACGGGCGAAGCGAGCACTGCCGCCAAACGCCACAGGTCGTCCGATGACTTCGGTGTCGCCTGAATCGTCGGTGTCGATCCGACCATCGAGCCAGTGGAATCGACCATCGCCTCGATGACTCGAGTCTGGTTGGCGATGATCACCTTCGGGGCCAGGCGTCGGACTGAGTCCTTCCGGGACTCGACCCACGCACGGTCGACCACTGGCTCGATGTACTTGTTGCCGGCGAGGCGAGCGACCCTGTGCCCCCACAACGACTCGAGTGGCTCAATCCCTCCGCTGGTCAGAACCGCGACAACGTCGGAAAGGTCGTCGGGGCCCAACTCCCTCACCGCTCCAGCCAATTCGTAGAACCAATCCCTGAAGTCGGCAGTCACGTCGGCGAGGTCGCCGACCACACCTGCACGCGGCAGGTTCGCGAGCCGCGGAACACCGACCGCGTCGGCACCGAGTTCGCTCCAGCCCGCGAAGTCGACCCTCCCCCCAGGTGTCACCTCGTCGCCGCCAGCGAGTACGACCCCAGCCGTCGATGCCGGTTTGCGACGAACAACTGGTGCCCAGACCCTGACACTGGCGTCGAACATCGGGCGGTCGTCGAACCATGCGGCGACGAGGTTCGATGTGAGATCGAGGTGATCGCGCACCGGTTTGGCGTCGCGCGCGCTGAGGAACGACCGTGGCAGGATCAACACCACTACACCTCCGACGGCCAGCGCGTCGACGGCGCGCTGCATGACGATCGTCGACGAATCTGCGTATCCGACCGCCCCCAGGGCGGTCTGTTGTTCGGAGGTGCGCACCGTGCGCGTGCGCAGCTGAGAAAGGAAGGGTGGGTTTCCGACGACGAGATCACAATCGTCGAGCCCGTCCGGCGGATCTGTGTGCACGATGTCATGGACGATCAGTGTTGGGATGGTCCAGGCCCCTCCCAACTCGACACACCATTTTCCGATCGCCACCGCGGTGGCAACGAGGGCGATCGGATCCACATCCACGCCGGTGAGGCGACGCACACACTGCTCCGGAGAGAGACCCATTTCGTGGAGTTCGTCGGCAGCGGCCAACAGGAACACGCCCGCTCCACAGGTCGGGTCGAGAACACGTCCGGGGACGCCGCCGAAACAATCGATCGCAAGCCTCGTGAGCCCCCTCGCCAAACCTGGTGGTGTGTACCAGGCGCCGAGGGCCGTTCTGTTCCCGTGGTCTGGTGCGAAGTCTGAACGACCCGGCTGACCGTCTTCACCCTTGCATCGGGCTCTTGCCGATTCGATGACCGACGCCTCGACTCCCAGGTACAGCGCAAACGCGAACACGTCGGAGTGAACGCAGTGCGCGGGATCGACCGAATCGACGATGGCGGCGAGACGTCGCACCGCGTCGAGCGAGTCGTCGCCCATGTCAGGCGTCGGCGACCTCGGTCTCGGTCTCGATCTCGGCGGCAACCCACGTTGGAAGGTCGGCAAGGCGATCGTCGTTGCTGAAGACCTCCGACATCGGCAACGTCATCCCGAGCCGACGCTGAAGCTGACGTACCGTCATCTCCTCGTCCCACTCGAGCAGGGTGACTGCGGTGCCGCTCTCGCCGGCCCTGGCCGTACGGCCAGAACGGTGGAGGTATGTCTTGTGGTCGTCGGGCGGGTCGTAGTGAATGACCACGTCGACATCGTCGACGTGGATTCCACGAGCGGCAACATCGGTGGCGACCAACGCCTTGATCTTGCCCTGCGTGAACCGCGACAACGCCGACTCACGTTGTTTTTGCCGTAGGTCGCCGTGGATTGCGGCGACGTCGACACCCTCACCTCGGAGGTCTCGCTCGAGGCGGTCGGCCCCGCGTTTTGTGCGCGTGAACAAGATGACCCTGCTGGCGCCCCCGATAATCGACGCAGCTACCTTGGCCTTGTCCATGTGGTGCACGGTCAAGAACAGGTGACCCATCTCGTCGACGGTGACCTCCTTGGCCTCGACCTCGTGTTTCACGGGATCGGAGAGGTGTCTCTGTATGACCGTGTCGACAACACCGTCGAGGGTGGCCGAGAACAACATCGTCTGGTGATTTGTTGTGATGTGACGAAGGATCCATTCGACCTGTGGGAGGAATCCCATGTCGGCCATGCGGTCGGCCTCGTCGACAACGACCTTTTCGATACGGGTGACGTCCACGGCACCGCGGTCGATCAGGTCGATGAGACGTCCGGGTGTGGCGACGATGATCTCGATACCGTTGGCGATGGTCTCGATCTGGCGGTCGATATTTGTACCGCCATATACCGAGATGGTCCTGAGGCCGCGAACATTGCCTATCGGCTCGACCACCTCATAGATCTGGTTGGCCAACTCGCGGGTGGGCGTCAGGACCAGGGCCGTCGGCACACCGTCGGCGTGTCGCTCGGTCAGTTGGACCACTGGCAGGCTGAACGCCAGCGTCTTGCCCGATCCGGTCTGGGCTTTTCCACACACGTCGCGACCCCTCAGGCCGTCTGCGATGGAAAGGATCTGGATGGCAAATGGTGCGTCGATACCTTGCGAGGCAAGGAACTCGACCAGGTCTTCGGCGACGCCGAGCTCCTGGAAGGTTGTCACGTGTTGTCCGTTTCGGGCCGCGGGAAGCACTCGGGACGTCACCCGTCGGCAGGTGTCGGTAAAGGTCCGAGCCACGATGTTCGGTGCGGCCGCGCCCGAACTCGCTTTGCTCCATCGTAACCTGTGCTGATTCGTGGGCGTGCAACTCCAGTTCAACCTGTTCTCGACCGATGAGGTCAACATGAGGTCTGTCTCCCGAATTGCACTCGCTGCCGCCCTGGCGACATCAGCGCTGGTTCTGATCCCCCAAAGCGCAAGCGCCACCGAACCGCTCGAGCAGCTGTGGCGGACTACGGTCGCCGGAGCGAACGACTCGTCGGCTCCAACCGTGGGCGACGTCGACGGAGACGGATACGACGAGATCGTCTTCGGCACACTCGACGGCAAGGTTCATCTCGTCGACGGTGACGGCACGCTGCTGTGGTCCAAGTCGGCCAAGCTGACGGGCCAATCCACCGCCTCTGCGGTCGGCAGCGCTCCGGTCGTGGCCGACCTCGACAACGACGGCGACGCTGAAATCGTCGTTGGAGTCGGGACCATTCAGGTTCCCAACCAGCAGGGCGGCATCGTGGTCCTCGACCACAACGGCAACCGGGTGTGGAGCCATCAAGGCTTCGACACGTTCAACATGTGGTCCGACACGGGTCTTCCCGACGGCTACACCGAAGGTGTCTACTCGAGTCCAGCTGTGGGCGACGTCGACGGTGACGGCTACCTCGACATCGTGTTCGGTGGTTGGGATCACCGCATCTGGGCACTGAACCGATTCGGCTCTCCTGTGTCGGGCTTCCCGTTCATCCACTACGACACGACCTGGGGGTCACCCGCCCTGTACGACATCGATGGCGACGATCGCGTCGAGATCTACATCGGAGGTGATGCCAGCATCGGGCTCAATTTCACCCACCAGGGTGGCCGCTACCGAGTTCTCGACTGGAATCAGGGTGTGGTTACAGAACGTTTCCCCGCCATCGAACGCAGCGACATCTTCCAATCATCATCGGTGATGGGCGATATCGACGATGACGGCCGTACCGACGTGATCGTCGGCGGAAGTGTCCAGTTCTACGAACCCACCGCCGCCCGCCAAGTCTGGGCATTCCACGCCGACGACGGGACGATGCTGCCGGGGTTCCCCGTTCAGCTGAGCAACAGGGTGTTCTCCACCCCGGCACTCGGCGACGTCGACGGTGACGGCAAGACCGAGATCGTCGTGACGACCATCAACGAAGGGTCGAGTAGCGGCACGATCACCGTCATCGAGCGTGATGGCACGGTGAAGTACGAGAAGGACGCACTCGAAGGAGACTTCCCCGGCGCTGTCGTCAACTACATGGCCAGCCCGATCATCATCGATGCAGACGGAGACCTGGACCTCGACATAGTTGCCACGTCGAACATTTTCACCTTCGTCATCGACGGTGCCTCCGGCTCACGACTCGCCAACGGTCGCCTCAACCAGGATGAGGTATTCGCCGGCGCGGGAGCACCGCTTGCAGGCAACTTCGGGCCCGACGGCTGGCAACTCGTCATCGCCACCAACGAGCGCACCGGCAGCGGAACCTTCCCGGCCGATCACAAGGCCGTAGTGACGTCCTACCGCCTGCCGGCGCAGTCCAGCGGGACATGGCCCATGTGGCGCGGGAACAGGCTCCACACCGCCGCACCCGACGGCACGGACAATGCGGCCCCGAACACCTGCAGTCCCAACGTGAATCCACCACCAACACCGTTGGCCGGGTCGGCTTCTGGGTACTGGGTGCTGCATTCCGATGGTGCGGTCGACAGTATCGGTGTCGACTTCTGGGGTGATCTACCGTCGAGTGACATCACCCTCGAAGCAGGTGTCACTGCGGTGTCGCTGACCAGCACACACGCGGGCAACGGCTACTGGATCCTCGACTCTGGGGGCGGGGTGTATGCCTTCGGCGATGCGACCGATCACGGATCGATGCAGGGATGGGACCTAAAGGCGCCGATCATCTCGATGACCGCCTTGCCAACCGGCGACGGCTATTGGCTGCTCGGAGCCGACGGTGGGGTATTCACCTTCGGCAAGGCGGCGTTCCACGGCTCCACCGGAGCCATGACCCTGAAAGCACCGGTCATCTCGATGGCACCGACAGCATCTGGCGCCGGCTATTGGCTTCTGGCCAGCGACGGGGGTGTGTTCACCTTCGGCGATGCCGCCTTCCACGGCTCTACCGGGGCCATGACCCTCGATGCAGCAGTCATCTCGATGGCCGTTCATCCCGATGGCCGGGGCTACTGGCTGCTCGGCGGAGACGGTGGAGTGTTCAGCTTCTCGGTCCCCTTCTGGGGATCGGTCCCCGGCCTCGGACTGTGTTCTCCACGTGCGGCCATCGAGCTGCGCCCGACGGGCACCGGCGGCGGCTACTACGCCCTCGCCGACGACGGTGAGGTCATCGCATTTGGTGACGCCCTCCAGCGTGGCCGAGCAAGGGTCGGCGGAAGTCCGGTCGACATCGCGGTTCGTTCCTGAGCCGGATTGTCTGCTGGAGGAGGTGGCAAAACGTACGATACCGCCGATCCAGTCCCGCAACCGGTCTCGGCGGCATCGTCGCGTGAGCTATCCCCTCGCGACACGGCCCGCTTTGGCGGCCTGAGCGCAATGCGCCGGAGGGACAGCGGCTGCCGTCGGGTCGAGTACGTTTCTTATGACATCACATCCGGGACCAAAAGTTTCAATCTGACGACAAAAATGTTGCAGATTTCTGAGAAAATCCTGCTCAGCGGCTAGATACCACGTGAGATGTGATCGTCACATGCCCAAATTGGGCCGTATCAAGCGCCCTTGGTGACGAGATCTCTCAGGGCACCGTGGACAAGTTCGATATCGCCACGATCGACGAACTCGCCCCTGGTGTGAGCATGGGCCGGGTCCCCGGCACCAAAATTGACCGCGGGAATGCCGTGTTCGGCAAATCGGGCAACATCGGTCCAACCGAGTTTTGCGTTCACCGGCAGTCGGTTTCGTTCGATGAGGCTCGCAATCAGGGGGTGGCTGACCGATGGCGGAGCGCCAGCAGCGAGATCGGTGACCTCAAACCCATCACACTCGCCGACAACTTCTCGTAGATGCGCCACGGCCTCGTCGCTCGAGCGATCCGGCGCAAATCGATGGTTCACGGTGAGCACCGCTCGGTCGGGCACAACATTGCCGGCGCTGCCCCCTTCGACGAAGACCGACTGGATCGCCTCGCGATACTCACAACCGTCGATCGACGGCCGCCTGGCTTCGTATTGGCCGAGTCGAACCAGAAGATCGCCGAGCCTGTGAATCGCGTTCGTGCCCATCCAGGGTCTCGCTGTGTGGGCACGCCGGCCCTCGAAGGTCACCCGAGCACGCAACGTTCCCTGGCAACCCGCCTCGATCATCGCCGACGTCGGTTCACCCAGCACGGCGACGTCGCACTCGAGAAGGTCCGGTCGCTCGGCGAAGAGGCGGCGGAGTCCGTTGTGGACCGCTGCGATTTCCTCGGCCTCGTAGAACACCCAGGTCACGTCGAGCGCGGTCTCGGTGAGCTCTTCTGCGAGGGCGATCATGACCGCCACCGTCGCTTTCATGTCGCACGCGCCGAGGCCGTAGAGACGGTCGCCCTCGATCCGGCCCGGAAGGTTGTCGTTCTCTGGCACCGTGTCCAGATGGCCGGCGACGACCATGCGCTGGTCATGGCCGAACTCGGTGCGAGCGACCACGTTGTGACCCAGCCGTTCTGTGATCAGATGATCACACTGACCGAGTTGCCCCTCGACCAGATCGGCGAGCTCGCCCTCGTCGAGACTGACCGACGGCACCGCAACCAGGTCGGCGGCCAGCTGTAGCAGATCCCTTGTCACGGGCCATGACAATAGTGCTCGCCGCGCGGTGATCTAGATCGTTTCGAGTCGCGATGCAACTCGCTCGATTGCATCGTCGTCGCGCACCACAGCGACACGAATGTGATCGGCGCCCGCTGCGCCGTAGAACTCGCCGGGGCTCACCAACGCCCCCGCCTCGCGCGCCAAGAACTCCGTGAATGCCCATGCATCACCTTCGGGAGCGGGCGCCCACAGATAGAACCCGCCCTCGGGCAGCGGAGCCGAAACGCCGACCGCTGCGAGCCCCTCGGCCATACGCTTCATGCGCCTGAGATAACGCTCCCGCTGGACTTCGACGTGTGCGTCGTCGCCGAGCGCTGCGATACCGGCGGCCTGGGCGGGACCCGGCACCATGAACCCAGCGTGTTTGCGAACCTCCGACAGGTAGAGCACGAGATCTGGGTCACCGGCGTAGAAACCAACTCGTACCCCAGCGAGGTTCGACCGCTTCGACAACGAGTGCACGGCGACAACACCCTCGTGACCATGCTGCAAAACCGACCGACGAGGACCGGACCAGGTGAACTCGGCGTAACACTCGTCGCTGAACACCGGAACTCGGTGACGACGACCCCACTCTGCTGCGGCACCGAGATCGTCGACGTTTCCCGCCGGATTTCCGGGCGTGTTGACCCAGAGCAACAGTGCGCGGTCAATATCTGACCGGTCGATGCTCGACAGATCGATCCGCCACCGTTCATCGACCCTGACGGGGACAGCTCGGCATCCACCCAGCGTCGCTCCCATCGCGTAGCTCGGATATGAGATCTCCGGATAGAGAACCGTGTCGCGATCGGGAGTCCGCAGACGCATGTAGTTGGGCAGTCCGGCCACGAGCTCCTTGGTGCCGATGGCAGCGGCAATGTGAGCCGGAGAGATCTCGACGGCGAGCCGCCGATCGAACCATTCGGCGATGGCTTCGCGAAGGCGGGGAATACCGATCGAAGGTGGATATCCACGTTCGGCGCCCGACGAGGCGAGCGCCTCGACAACCTCGCTCGGTGGAGGGTCGCACGGCGTCCCGATCGACAGGTCAACAACCCCGCCCACGTGACGATCGGCGAGAGGTTTCAGCGTGTCGAGTCGATCGTAGGGATAGGGCGGTGGAACAAACGGCTGACCTGTCAATTGATGTCCTCGGACTCGACGATGTACTCGCTCAAGATGTTTCTCGACACATCGTCGAGGCGGGCGCGGATATGTGCGCCTGTGTCGCCGTGGGTTTCGACGATGACCTCGCCCTCGCGGTGGACTGCAGCGATCATGTCGCCGCGTTCGTAGGGGATCTCCAGTTCGACGACCGCCGAAAGCGACCTGATGCGATCGCCGATGGTGAGAAGAAGATCCTCGATTCCGTTTCCCGAATGCGCCGACACGGCGAGAGCACCCGAATGCCGGTCGAGCAGTGCGCGTAGATGTGTCGGCTCGACGATGGAGTCGGACTTGTTGAACACAACCAGCTCGGGAACCCCGCCGGCCCCGATTTCGCGCAACACGAAACGCACCGCTTCCATCTGCTCCTCGGGTTCGGCGGCCGAACCGTCGACCACGTGCACCAGCAGATCGGCTTCACCAACCTCTTCGAGGGTCGACTTGAACGCCTCGACCAGCGAGGTGGGCAGCTTGCGAATGAAGCCAACCGTGTCGCTGAGCAAGATGGTCTCGCCGCCGGGGAGCTGCAGCCGCCGAGTCGTCGCATCGAGCGTCGCAAAGAGACGGTCCTCGACCAGCACCCCGGCCCCGGTCAGGCGATTGAGCAATGTCGACTTGCCTGCGTTCGTGTAGCCGACGATGGCCACGGTGTGGAAACGCGACCTGCGGCGGGCCTTGCGCTGATTCTTGCGTGTACGTCGCAGGCCTTCGATGTCGCGTTCGAGTTTCTGCAGACGGCGTTGGATTCGGCGCCGATCCACCTCGAGCTGGGTCTCGCCGGGTCCCCGTGTGCCGATGCCACCACCCTGTTGAGACAGGGTGTTGCCACGTCCGCGAAGGCGAGGCAGCCGGTAGCGCAATTGGGCCAGCTCAACCTGGGCCTTGCCCTCGAGTGTTGTTGCGTTCTGGGCGAAGATATCGAGAATGACCGCTGTGCGGTCGAGTGCCGTTCTCTTCAGGATCTTCTCGAGGTTCGATTGTTGACCCGGCGAGAGTTCGTCGTCGAACACGACCGTGTCGGCGTCGAGCGCCTCGGAGATCTCGTGGACCTCACGCGCCTTTCCCCGACCGATGTATGTGCCGGGATCGGGCGCGTCGCGCCGTTGCACAACTCGCTCGACCGTGTCGGCGCCGGCGGTGTCGACCAATCGCTCGAGTTCGTCGAGGTGCTGATCGACATCGGCGTCGGATCGGCCGGGAAGGTGCATTCCGACGAGCACGATGCGCTCGCGGAAGCTGCGGTCGATGAGGCCGGTCGCCTCACCCGCGAAGTCGCCAAAACCGCCGCGGTGTGATTCGTCATCGCCCGCCGAGAGCGGTGTCTGTGGTCGATCGCTCATGTTGTGGTCCTCATGACCTCACCAGATAGGCGGGCTCTAGTTCGATCGATCCGACAAAGGTCGCAGGACCGGCCAGCACGACCGTTTCGCCCATGACGACGTCGACGCTTCCTCCTGGCATCTCGACCCGTACCCGATCGGGAACCAGCCCCCACCCGTGGGCGGCCGTCGCCGCAGCACACGCACCGGTGCCACACGCCATCGTGATGCCCGCGCCGCGCTCCCAAACGCTCAACTCGAGGCCCACATCGGTCGGGCGAATCCACTCGACATTGGCCCCGTTCGGGAACTGGGCCTCATAGACCGGGCCCTCGGCCGCCAGATCGACGGAGCGAGGATCGTCGACGTGTAACACCAGGTGCGGGTTTCCGATGTCGATGGTGGCAGCGTCGATGGGTGGCTGCTGGTGGGAGATGGCCGCCACGTCGACAGACCCAGGCCTGGCCGGCCCCATGTCGACCGATACCCACGACTCGCCTGGCGAGTTGCCAGCACCGTGGGCGACCGCCCGGTCGCCTCCCGCGGTGGCGACCACAAACTCGGAGCCCGGTGCGATCCTGGCCAGAACCACGGCCTGGACCAGACAACGTATGCCGTTTCCGCTCATCTCGGCCGGGCTTCCGTCGCTGTTGAGCAGCTCCATCGTGAATGCGGCGCCGTCTCTCCCGGGGGTCGCGCGGATGAGGCCATCGGCGCCTATTCCCGTACGCCTGTCGCAGACCGCGCGCGTCAAGGAGGCATCGATCGGTGATGAGTCCTCCAGATCGACCAGGACGAGGAAGTCGTTTCCCAATCCGTGGTGTTTGGTCAGATGCATTCGGTCCTCGATATGTGCCGGGTTGGATCGGGCAGAACCATTGTCGCAAGGCGCCGGGTGGGCCGAAAGCTCATTTCGGACTGTGGCCTCAACTGCATTGGTCGCTGCATCCATCGATGTGAACCTCGACGAGCCTCACCAGGTCGTCGATCAGTTCGCCGGGATGGCCCCGATGTTCCAACCAGACAATGCGTGGGTCTCGCCTGAACCAACGTTGCTGTCGTCGAGCGAACCTCCGGGTGCGGCGTTTCGCCGTGTCGAGGGCGTCGTCCAACGACAGGGTCCCTTCGATGTGTTCGGCCAGCTCCTTGTAGCCGAGGGCCTGCCGCGCTGTTCGTCCGATTGGCGGGTCGAGAGCGAGCAGCTTCTCGACCTCGTCCAGGAACCCGAGGTCCATCTGGGTGTCGTAGCGGGCATTGATGTGTGCGTCGAGAACATCTCGAGGTGCGTCGACACCGATGAGGAGGTGGGCCACATCGGCGTAGCGGGTCATGCCAGGACCGAACGAACTGAAGGGCCTACCCGAGCCGAGACAGACCTCGAGGGCCCTCAGAACTCTGCGACGATTGGTGGGCTCCATACGTTCCGCGGCGACCGGGTCGAGTTGACGAAGCTTGTGGTGCAGTCCAACGGTGTCGGGTTCGGTCTCGATCTTGGCCATGACGTCTGGGTACCTCGGAGGGGGTTCGAGGCGATCGATGACCGATCTGGCATATAGCCCTGTTCCTCCAACCAGTACCGGCAAACGGTCGCGTCGATCCAGATCGTCGACGACGTCGTCGTAGGCCGTCGTGAAGTCGACGATGTCCATCGTCTCGTGGGGTTCGATGAGGTCGATCAGATGATGGGGTATTTCGTCGAGCTCTGCGGGTGTCGCCTTGGCGGTGCCGATGTCCATTCCCTTGTAGACCTGCATCGAATCGATCGAGAGCAGCTCGACACAGTCGAATCGGCGGGCGAGCTCGAGAGCCAACCAGGACTTGCCAACGGCAGTGGCACCGACGATGGCAACAGGTGCCGCGGGAGATGTCAGAGCCCGACCACCGGAATGTGTGTGCGGTGTGTTGCCGGTGCAATGATCTCGACGAACCGGCCCTTGAGGCTGTGGGCAAACGCGTCGGTAACTTCGACGTTGGCATAGGTGCCGACACGCAGGGGCTTTGGCGCCGCGAAATGTACGAGCTTGTTCTGTCGAGTGCGCCCGGTCGTCATCGACTGATCACGCTTGGACAGCCCTTCGACCACGACCTCTTCGATGCGCCCGACGCGGGCCAGGTGCCTCGCGCGCCCCGACCGCTCGATGACAACCCTGAGGCGCTCGAATCGAGCGCTGATCACCGCAGGGTCGACATGGCGTCCGACCATGTCGGCGGCCTCGGTGCCTGGACGGGGGCTGAACATGAAGGTGTAGGCACTGTCGTATTCCGAGGCCGCTGCGACCTCGAGGGTCGCTTCGAAGTCGGCGTCGGTCTCACCGGGGAATCCGACGATGATGTCGGTCGTGACGGCAAGATCGTCGACGGTCGCCCGAGCGTGGGCGAGCTTCTCGAGGTAGCGATCGGCCGTGTAGCCACGATGCATGGCGGACAGCACAGCGTCGCTGCCCGACTGGAGGGGCAGGTGAAGGTGCTCACAAACGGTCGGCACCTCGGCCATGGCAGCGATGGTCTCGGGCCGAAGATCCTTGGGATGTGGTGAGGTGTAGCGGACCCGCTTGATGCCCTCGATGTCGCCAACCGCTCTCAGCAGATCTGCGAACAAGGGACGAGCGCGACGATCGCCATCGGCCCAGTTCGAACCGGTCGTGTGACGAACAAGATCATCGATCTCGACACCGCGGTTGGTGAGGGTCAGATCGCGTCCATAGCTGTTGACGTTCTGGCCCAGGAGTGTGACCTCGGTGATGCCGTCTGCTGCCAACACGGCAACCTCGTCGACGAGCTCACCGAAACTGCGGCTGATCTCGACGCCACGCACCGATGGCACGATGCAGAACGCGCAGTTGTTGTCGCAACCGATCTGGATCGTGACCCACGCGGCATGACCGGCCTCGCGGTGGACCGGCAACGCCGATGGGAACTCGTCGCTCTCCTCGACGATCTCGGTGACAGGACCACTGATCCTCGATTCGTTCAACAGGTCGACGGCCCGACGAACGTTGTGGGTGCCGAACACGACGTCGACATGGCCGGCGCGCTGCTGGATGAGGTCTCGGTCCTTTTGAGCAAGGCATCCGCCGACCGCTATCTGAAGGTCGGGTCGTTTCTCCTTCAACCGTTTCAGATGGCCGAGGTGCCCGTAGAGCTTGTTGTCGGCGTTCTCGCGGATACAGCAGGTGTTGAGAACGATGACGTCGGCATCGTCGAGTTCGTCGGTCGACTCGAGCCCGTCTTGTTCGAGCAGGCCCGCGATACGTTCGGAATCGTGCTCGTTCATCTGGCACCCGAAGGTCCTGACCATGTACTTTCGCGCCACCGACACAGGATATCTAGCCCTGCGGACTCCCCTCCCCCACGTTTCCGGAGAGGTTCGGCCCAGGCCCAGAAGCGCTCGTGCCCACGGCCGTCTGGGGGACGGAACCGTGGGCACATGCGTGGCGACCAGACCAGCCACAGCCAGTCGCCCTTTGTTTCGCAGCCCGTGTTGGGAGTGCCGGGCAGGCGATTTGTTGGATCTGTCTAGTCGACCTTGGCGGTCTTGTCTTCGGTCAGATCGATCTCTTCTTCTGCCTCGACACCAACGCCGAGCAGCTTGCGCACTCGGTCGTCGATCTCGACGGCGATCTCGGGATTGTCGAGGAGGAAGTTCTTGGAATTCTCGCGGCCTTGGCCGAGCTGCTCACCCTCGTAGGTGTACCAGGCACCCGACTTCTTGACGATGCCCTGCTCGACGCCGACATCGAGCAGTGATCCTTCGCGGCTGATGCCCTTGCCGTACATGATGTCGAACTCGGCTTGCCTGAAGGGCGGAGCCACCTTGTTCTTCACGACCTTGGCGCGGGTACGACCGCCGACGATCTCGCCACCATCCTTGATGGCCTCGATACGTCGAATGTCGATGCGCACCGACGAGTAGAACTTGAGAGCCCGACCACCAGGGGTGACCTCTGGCGAACCGAACATGACGCCGATCTTCTCGCGCAGCTGGTTGACGAAGATGCAGATCGTGTTGGTCTTGTTCAGGTTGCCGGTGATCTTGCGCAGAGCCTGCGACATGAGCCTGGCCTGAAGACCGACGTGAGAGTCGCCCATCTCGCCCTCGATCTCGGCCCGCGGCGTGAGAGCGGCAACCGAGTCGATGACGATGACGTCGACTGCGCCGGAACGGATGAGCATGTCGGTGATCTCGAGCGCCTGCTCGCCAGTGTCGGGCTGGGAGATGAGTAGCTCGTCGACGTCGACACCTATGTTGCGTGCGTACGCCGGGTCCATGGCGTGTTCGGCATCGATGTAGGCACAGATGCCACCGTTGCGTTGGGCCTCGGCGACCACGTGCATGGCCAGCGTGGACTTGCCCGATGCCTCAGGTCCGAAGACCTCGCAGACTCGGCCGCGGGGAAGACCGCCAATGCCGAGAGCGATGTCGAGGGCGAGGCTGCCGGATGAAACCGACTCGACCTGCATCGCGGGCTTCTCGCCCATCTTCATGACCGAACCCTTGCCGAATTGACGCTCGATCTGCGTCAAGGCCATGTCGAGGGCCTTCTCTCGTTCCACGGTTTTCCTCCTCGTTGCCCCGTGTTCCCTGCGATGCTCGACCGCCGGGATCTGACAGAACCGACCCTACGGTGGGGGTGGGACAGCCAGATTGCCCTGGTGAGACACACGGGACAGGATGATTGGAATAACAGTATTGTAACTCGAACGCCTGTTCGTTTCAACGATACCAGGCAAAAGAACGGAATATTTCCAGTGAAATCTGACCACTACGACCTGATCAAACTCGTTCAGAGCAACGGAGTGCTGATCGCCACCATCGACGCTCCACCGATGAATGTGATGACAATCGCCCTGCTGCAAGAGCTGGTCAGCCTCAGCCAAGAGATCGAGAACGATGACTCGGTTCGGGTCCTACTGATGCGCAGCGCAGACCCCGATTTCTTCATCGCTCACTTCGACGTCACCACACTGCTGGCGATGCCGATCGACCCAGACCCCGAGCCATCGGCGGAGCTGGGTTGGTTCCATGCCATGTGTGAACGATTCCGCACGGGATCGACGATCACCATCGCCGAGATCGACGGGCGGGTCGGCGGTGGTGGCGCAGAGCTCTCTGCTTCGTTCGACATGAGATTCGGAGCGACCGAAACCTTCATGCTCAACCAGATGGAGGTGCCGCTCGGCATCTTGCCCGGCGGATCCGGCACCCAACGGCTTCCGTGGCTGGTCGGCCCCGGTCGCGCCGCCGAGATCGTTCTCGGCGGCATCGATGTCGATGCATGCACCGCAGACGCCTGGGGTTGGCTGAACAGGGCGTTGCCGGCTGCCGAGCTTCCCACCTTTGTCGAGAACTTGGCCCGAAGGATCGCCTCGATGCCACCGACCGCCCTCGCTCTGGCGAAACAATCGTTGCTGAACGCAACTCCCGACCCGGTGCCGGGTCTGCTCGCGGAGGCCGAGTTGTTCGCCCAGACCCTCCGCACCCCCGTTGCGCAGAACCGCTTGGCGAAGTTCCTCGAACTGGGAGGTCAGACCCGCGAGTTCGAACTCGGAATCGAGGCGGTCGCGAGTCTCTTCGACAGCTGACCGAAGGGCAGGTAGTACATGCCCGACAACCCAAGACACCCTCATTTGCGGCCGAACTATGAGACGCGCTGCTCGCCATCCCCGACGTCAGCAGAGACCTTGCCGCATACATCACCCTCATCAACGCGAAGGAGAAGGCCCGGCTCGAGAGGAAGCCTGCGGTTGCCGAAGTGGCCGCGATGGAAGCAGCGGCGATGGCAAGCCCGAATGGGGGGTATGGCATCGACCCTGCTGTGTGATTCGAGACCATGACCATCCAGATCAATCTGATCAACGAATCGATCACCGAGCAGGGATCGTCCATGGTTGCCGCCGCCGGTACAACAGCGGGCGAGATCAGGACCGCCTTCTACCGAGGCCTGCTGGGGACAGCGGGACTGCTGACGAACTCGGAAGGCTCGAGGCCTTGTTCAACTCGATGGTCGACATGTTTCGTTCCCTCGCGCCGTCCAGGACCGAAAGCGCCGATTCACTGCGCGACGAAACTGCATTGGCCTCCGCGACGAGCTACCAGGTTTCCCGCAAGGTTTCGGAGGTCTCGGCTTCTCTGGACGAGTTTGGTGCCGCAATCGGGCAGATCGCCAACAGTGCGACGTCTGCATCGACCGTGGCCGCCGAAGCCGTCATCTCCTCGATCTCGGGCCGGACAAACCTCCTTGCCCTGAACGCCACGATCGAGGCGGCTCGCGCAGGATCGGCGGGCAAGGGGTTCGCTGCGGTCGCGGCAGAGGTCAAGGCCCTGGCAGACGAGCGCATCCAACCGCATCGACGAGATCGGCAGTGTCTCGAACACCATCGCCAGGCCCGACCATGGATCCAGGGGCCGAGGAAATAGATTGCGTACTCGATGACCCCGAACGTTGGCTCCATCACACTCTGGGCCGCGTTCGGATTGGCGTTGGCCGGCACCGCCATCGCCCACCGATCCATTCGAGTTTCGCGCGGGCTCGTCCGACTGGCTGCGGCGGCCACAACACTGTCCGCCCTCGTCCTCTCGATCTCTGCGCTCGGCGAGGACTATTACCTTGCCTACATCGCCGACAATGTGAGATCGGACGACGAGTGGCCGTTCAGGTTGGCGTCGATCTGGGCGGGCGCAGAGGGATCGTTGCTGGTGTTCTCGGCGATCGTGGCTGTGACGATTTCTGCCTCCGCTCCGTCGAGGTCGGGGCCGTTGATGGCGGTCGGAGCGACGATCACGGTATTGACAGCCACCAGTGCTCTCGCTTCGAACCCCTTTGCCCGCCTCGACATCACTCCCCTGGATGGAGCTGGATCAACACCGATTCTGGATCACCCCGCAATGCTGGTTCATCCACCCCTGCTCTATCTGGGCATGGCTCTCGCCCTCGTTCCGGCTCTCGCTCCAGCGGGCAGCCGGGTGGGTGTTGTCTCGGCCAGAGCATCGTTCACGCTCCTGACGGCGGCGCTCGCCCTGGGAGCGGCGTGGGCGTACGTCGAGCTGGGATGGGGAGGCTGGTGGGCCTGGGATCCGGTGGAAAACGTCGCCTTGGTGTGCTGGCTGCTGCTCGCGGCGAGCTTCCACATCGGACCCCGTTCGGGCGCAGCTCAGGTCACCCATCTGGCTCTCTGGTCAGCTGTGTTCGCGGGAGCCGCCTTGACGAGGACCTCCCTACGCACCAGCGTGCATGCCTTCGCCGACGCCACAGCGATCGGTTGGGGGCTCTGGCCGTTGACAGCGGCAGCCGTCGCCGCGGCCATCGTTGCTGCCTGGCGCCGCGGTACGGGCAGACGGCTGACGCCGCCCAAACTGTGGCGAACTCTCGCCCCCGGTGCACTTGTTGCCAGCGCGGTGATCGTGGCGGTGGGTACGTACCGACCCCTGATGCCCGGCGGGGCCACGGCGGGATGGTTCTACGCTCGCACGCTCTACCCAATGCTGGTGTTCGCCCTACCGGCGATGGGACTACTACGCCCGGGTGTCAGCCGACCCTCGACACGTTCGTTCGTTTTCCTCGCCGCGGGATTCACAGCCGGTCTCACCACGGCCGCAATGACAGGAGCGACCGAGTTGCCCCAACTCGTACTGGCCGCCGGAGTCGGCGCCGGCTCCGCATCCCTCCTCGATCCGCCGTGGAACGGACGAACCATCGCCCACGCCGGCGTGTTTGTGGTCGTGATCGGAATACTCGGCGCAACGGCTTCGACGACCGCAACCAGAACAGTCGAGACCGGTTCGACGACAAGTGTTGCCGGGCATGTGGTTCGGCTCGACTCCGTACAAGTGGTCGAGACCGAGCCGGTCCGTGTCGAAGCATGGTTCGACGTCGACGGACGAGCGACGTCATCGAGCATCGTCCAGTACCCGGCACGTGGTATTCGCCTCACCGAGACAGGAACGGTGACAACCATCTGGACCGATGTCCAGGTAGTTCTCCGCACAGCCGACAACAGCGGAACAGCGGTCGTGATGGTGAACGTTCAGCCGCTGACGAGCGCTGTGTGGATCGGGTCCGCGATCGTGGGACTCGGTGCGGTCATGTCGACCCGACAGCGACACCGTGACCGAAACCACGCGGCAGGAAACAGATCTCAACAGACTGTGTAGCCAAAGGGTGGGTACAGTCGGAGCTTCGACAACCCTCGCAGGAAGATGACCTCCAGACACGTCTCACGGTGGCCCGCGTACCACCACGTCATCTTCGACTGCGATGCGACTCTCGCCACCGTCGAGGGCATAGACGAGCTCGCCGAGGATCACCCGGAGCGCGAAACGGTCGCTGAGATGACCGACGCAGCGATGCGCGGAGACGTTCCTCTCGATCAGGTCTACGAACGACGACTGGAGATGCTGCGACCCGACCGAGGTGCAGTGGCCGAGATCCACAAGCGCTATCGACGGTCTGCGACTCCTGGCGCCCTGGAAACCGTTCGGACTCTCCAGGACCTGGGTCACCACGTGTCGGTGGTCAGCGGAGGACTGGCAGCGCCGGTGAGGGAGTTCGCCACATTCCTCGGAATTGACGTGGCCGACGTGCACGCCGTCGAAACACGCCACAACGAACTCAGTGGACAGTGGTGGCGCCCGGGAAACACAACGGGCGAGTTCGCCGGAATCTCCGACTCACCATTGACGACGGCACAGGGCAAGGTCGAGGTCATCGACCAGATACTCGAAGGCAGTGGCGAACGCTCGATGCTGGTGGGCGACGGCGTCAGCGACCTCGCCGCCGCCGACCGAGTCGACCTCTTTGTCGGGTTCGGCGGAGTCTCCCATCGTGAGGTGGTCGAACGAGACGCCGACATCTACCTGAGCACAACGTCTCTGCTTCCGGTCATCGCCTTGGCGGGCGGGACGATCGGTCGAGCGGTCGCCGAGAACGAACAGGACCACAACCCGAGGCTGTTCGACACTGCATTCCAGGCGTACACAACCGGCCGACTCACGTTTCGCGACAAAGCCCTGAGCGATCGATTCGCCACCGCATTCGATCTTCCATCCCAAAGCCCGGAGCCAACTCGATGACCAGATTCAGACTTCTCGTTTCAGACCCACTGGGTGCCGCAGGTCTCGAGATCCTCGAGCAGGCGCCAGACATCGATCTCGTCGACGCAACGTCAATGTTGCGCTCCGAACTCCTCGAAGTGATGCACTCGGCCGACGCCCTGGTGATTCGCAGCGGCACCACCGTCGACACCGAACTCCTCGAAGCCGGCACACGGCTGAAGGTCATCGGACGCGCAGGAGTGGGCGTCGACAACATCGACCTCGACGCGGCAACCACACGCGGGGTAGTGGTCGTCAACACACCACAGGCCAACACGATCGCCACCGCCGAGCAGGCGATGGCGTTGATGCTGTCAGCGACGAGGAGGACTGCTTCGGCTCACGCCTCGATGCTCGAAGGCAGGTGGGATCGCAAGAGCTTCACCGGTGTCGATCTGAATGGCCGGACTCTCGGAATCATCGGGTTCGGCCGCATCGGACGTGAGGTTGCGGCTCGGGCCCGCGCCTTCGGCATGAAGATCGTCGCCTACGACCCGTTTGTCTCAGAGTTGGTCGGTCGCGAATACTCGGTCGACCTGCTCGACCTCGATCATCTGCTCGAATCGGCAGACGTGATCACGCTGCACGCGGTACCCGCCGCCGACGGATCCGCACTTCTGGGCCCCGACGAGTTCGCTCGACTGAAGAGGGGCGCGGTCATCGTCAACGCTGCGCGCGGTCAGCTGATCGATGAGGCGTCCCTGGCGACCGCTCTCGATGACGGGACCGTCCTCGCCGCTGCCCTCGACGTCTATCAGCCCGAACCACCACAACACGACAACCCGCTGATAGGACACCCGCGTGTGGTTCACACTCCACATCTCGGAGCGAGCACCGTCGAGGCCCAGCGCGACGTGTCGCTGCAGGTCGTCGAATACGTGCTCGGCGCACTTCGAGGCGATTCGCTGAACAGCTGTGTGAACGTCCCGTTCGACTTCGACGCCGAAACCGAGGCCCGGCTCAAGCTGGCCACCGCCATGGGACGTATCCAGCAGGTGATGGCACCCTCGGCGCTGACCCATGTCGAGGTCGAGGTATCCAACGGATCGACGGACGCTCTCTCCACGGTCGCTGCGGGTGTCCTTGCCGGCGTCCTTTCGAACGTGGGAGCAGCACACGCAAACTTCGTCAACGCTCCTGCCCTGGCAGCCGAACATGGCATCACGATCGCGCAGGGCTGGGGAATCGGTCTCCGCGACTATCCGAACCTGATCAGCTGTCAGGTGAGCTGGGAGGGTGGCACGCGGATCGTCTCTGGCGTCATCTTCGGCGGTGCAGAACCGCGGATCGTCCAGGTCAGCGGCTACCAGCTGGACGCCAGGCCAGACGGCATCGTATTGATGATGTTGAACGACGATGTTCCCGGTGTCATCGGCGCAGTCGGAACACTGCTGGGCGACAACGACGTCAACATCGGCGAATGGCGACTCGGACGAGGTGACGAGAAGGGCACCGCGTTGTCGTTCATCAACCTCGATGCCATGCCTCAGGCTTCGGCGTTGACAAAGCTGCGCAACGTCCCGGGTGTACTCAAGGCCGAAGTGGTCGACCTCGGATGACCACTCCGTCAGGGCCCAGCCGACGCCAGGCCGGCATTGCGCTGGCCGGGTTGTGGTTCGTGGTGGTGCTGGCCATCGGCGACGCTGGTGACTTGACGACCGAGTCGAGCCGCATGCTCGCCATCTTTGGCGCCGCAGTAGTGCTGTGGGTCACCGAGGCCATCCCCTTGTCGGCGACGTCGATCATGGTCATCTTGGCCGAGATCCTGCTCGTTTCGGACGAAGCGATCGTCGCCACCTCCGAGGGATTTGATGCCCCGCCCTATTCAGGGTTCTTCGCAACTCTCGCCCATCCGGTTCTGATGTTGTTCCTCGGGGGTTTCGTCCTCGCCGACGCGGCCGCGAAGTTCCGTCTCGACAGGAATCTCGCCGGAGTGATGCTGAAGCCGTTCGGCCAGTCGCCGCGTTCCATCCTCGCCGGCCTGATGACCATCACGGCCGTCCTGTCGATGTTCATGTCGAACACCGCTACGACAGCGGCGATGATCGCTGTGGTTCTGCCGGTGACCGCACGACTGGAGCGCGACGATCCAATCCGCACGGCGCTGGTACTGGCGGTGCCCGTCGCTGCCAACATCGGAGGTCTCGGCACCCCTGTCGGTTCGCCCCCCAACGCCATCGCACTTGGACGCCTGGCCGACGAGGGCATCTCGATCGACTTCTTGAAGTGGATGATGCTGGCGGTTCCGATCATGCTCGTGGTGCTCGTGTTCGGCTGGCTGCTGCTCACCCGCCTCTATCCCGCCAACGCCACGACGGTCGACGTTCGTGTCGGTGGCGAATTCGACAGGAGTGGTCACGCCCAAATCCTGTACGTGGTGTTCGCCATGACGATCCTCGGCTGGATCACCGAGCCGCTCCACGGTATTCCGTCCGCTGTTGTCGGTTTCGTCCCCGTGGTTGTCCTGCTGACCACAAACGTCATTGGTGTCGACGATCTTCAGAAGATCAACTGGCACGTTCTGTGGCTTGTCGGCGGGGGTATCGCACTTGGCAACGGCGTCGGAGCGACCGGTCTCGACGACTGGCTGGTCGCTCTCTTCGACTGGGGATCATTGTCGACAGCCATCTTGGCCGCCGCACTGGCGCTTCTCGCTCTGACGATGAGCACGTTGATCTCGAACTCGGCAACCGCGAACCTGATGGTTCCCATAGGCGTGAGCCTCGCGATGTCACCCGCCGTGGATCTCGACCCGGTTCTCGCCGGCGTGATCGTGGCCCTGTCGTGTTCGCTGGCGATGGGGCTGCCGATCAGTACCCCACCCAACGCAATCGCCTACGCGACGGGATCGATCCAGCCCCGAGACCTGGCGAGGACCGGTATCACGATCGGCCTGTTCGGCCTTGTTCTTGTCGTCGTCATCGCTCCACCGATCTGGGACAGACTGGGGCTGTTGTGAGCTCCGAGACCGATGTTGTCGTGATGGTGGTCGGCGGAGACCGCGCGACCGCCGACGCCCTCGCCTCGGACCTTCGCAACCTGCTTCCCGACTTCGCCGCCGTCGAGACCGTCGATGGTGTCGATGAGGCAATCGCCCTCGGTAGTGCGGTTCGCCGGAGGGGCGGCGTTGTTCCCGTGATCTTCGCAGAGGTCGGGCTCGAGGATGGGAAAGGTACCGACGGTGTCATGACCATGCACCGCCACGATTCGCTGACCTTCAGCCGCATGGTTCTGACCACCTCGCGAGCCTCGCTTCACGGAGTCGACAGAGCGCTGCAGGCCGGAGCGGTGAACGGCATGATCGCCCGACCATGGACGCAACACGGTCTCCACCGGATGCTCGACGCTCACCTGGCGACATACCTACTCGAGTACGCGCCCGACAGGCTTGACGACTTCGCATCGGTGCTCGACGATGAGGCGAGGTCCGAGGCTGCAGAACGCATCCGAGAAGAACATCACCTGCGCGCCGACTCGCCGCGATCCGTACACCCGCTGCTGGACCACGCGACCGACGACGACACCATCGAACAACAGCTGATCGACCTGCTCGATCGCGCGCTCGGCCATCCACCCCGAATCCGGGTCGCCCCCGGAACGATCATGATCGAAGCCGACGAGGATGTCGGCGGCATCTACGTCATCCTCGAGGGAACGGTTCGCCTGACGTCACTGCCCTCAACGGGCGAACACATCCTGCACGAGCAATCGACCGGATCGATCGTCGGCCTCCTCTCTTTGGCAAGCCATCGCAGGGCGATGTTGCGTTGTCGCGCCGTCACCGACGTGAGAGCCATCCCGATCACCATCGACCAGCTGGGCCGAGCACTCGGTGCCGAACCCGAGTTGTCCGGTCTGTTGAACCGTGTACTCATCGTCTCGCTCGCCACGCGCCTTCGCCGCTCCGACGAACTCCAGGTCGAGTTGGAGCAGAGCCTGGCCGACCTGTCCGAGGCCAGAGCACAGCTGGTGTCGAGTGCCAGGTTCGCGACGCTCGGAGAGATCTCGGCCGGTATGGCCCACGAGCTGAACAACCCTTCCGCGGCTCTGGTCAGGGCGATGGATCACGTCGCCGACGACCTCGCTACCGCTCTGGACGATCCCACGGTCAAGGCCACCTTCTCCCGTCAACTCGAGGCACCACCTCTGTCACTGTCGACACGGCGGGCGCTGCGGCGCGACCTGACAGCACAGCTGGGGGACCGAACCTCCGCCGACCGGCTCATCGATCTCGGTTTCACCGAAGAGGACGATCTTCGAGCACTAGCGGGCCTCGACACCAGCACCCTCGGCCGCGTCGAGGCAGCGGCTCGACTCGGGCAGACGATTCGAAACGCCACGGGGGCATCGCTGCGAATCCACTCGTTGGTCGAGAGTCTTCGCGCCTACTCGCGAGGTGAGGACGGCAGGGGGCCGATGGTCCCCGGTGTCGACGTTGTGGAGGGTCTCGACAATGCCCTGAGGTTGCTAACGCATCGAACTGGCGAGGTCTCGGTTGAGCGTCAGTTTGCCGACTCGATTCCACCGTTGACGGCACGGCCGGGAGCACTGCAGCAGGTCTGGACGAACCTGATCTCGAATGCGCTCGACGCCATGAACGATTCCGGGAATCTGATCGTCAGGGCACGCTCTACGCGGTCTGGTCATGCTGTTCGTGTCGAGGTCGCCGACGACGGTCCAGGAGTCCCGGCCGAACTCGTCGACCGGATCTTCGAGCCCAGGTTCACCACCAAGGACGGTCAGGTCAGGTTCGGTCTGGGTCTCGGCTTGTCGATCAGCCGCCAGATCGTCCAGGAACACGGTGGAATCATCGCGGTCAAAAGTCGGCCCGGCGACACCGTGTTCAGTGTCGAACTCCCGGTGGCAGCCGACGACGAGGAGAACAAACTCTCATGAACGAACTCGTCATCCTCGTGGTCGAGGACGAGCCCGAAGTCCGCGACGCAATCGTTCGCGACCTCGAATCTCTGGGGCCGAAGATTCGCATCGACCAGGCCGAGAGTGTCGACGACGCCGAGGGCGCCCTCCGGGAGGCCAAGGCTGACAACGACAGCATCGGTCTGGTTCTCGCCGACCACCGACTGCCCGGCCGAACCGGTGTCGATCTGCTGGTTTCGCTGCACGAGAACCCTGACACCCGACACATTCGCAAGGTGCTCATCACCGGCCAAGCAGGTCATCAGGACACGATCCGGGCCATCAACCAGGCTGCGCTGGACCACTACATCGCGAAACCCTGGGAGCCCGAGATACTGCTCGAGATCGTCGTCGATCAGCTGACGGGTTATGTCATCGACCGGGGAATAGACCGCCTGGCCTACCTCGACGTCCTCGACGCCCCCCGGCTGCTGGAAGCCCTGGCCGACGGCCCCGGTCGGCCGGACTGACGGCCACGATTCACCGACCTCAAGGACGTCCCCGCGGGGACGCTCTACGGTCCGTCACCACCAAGAGGTGTGATCACGGGTTCGGGAGTCGGGATCGTTCCAACCTCGATGAGGTCCGCGACGGTCGGGTCGTCGACAAGGTCGAAGACCTCGACAGCGGACGGGTAGGTCGGGCGGAGGTCGACGAGTATCGAAAAGTCGAAGTCCGAGCGGTCGCCCGGGGGCTTCGACACCGGCTCGAGTAGTTCGGTGGGTATCTCGACGAGATCAAGAGGATAAGACACTTCGTCGCCAAGGAGCAACGTCACCGGCTCACCTGGAACCACGGCGACGTACATCTGCCAGCCGAACTCACCGGTGGACAGCCGGTCCGCCACCGAGAACCCGTGGCACTGGTGCAGAGCCTCGGGAGTCCTGCTACAGATCCCTCCGAGTTCTTGTTGTGGCCATTCCTCGGGCAGCACGATGACGACCGAGGCGCGGTGAAGACGCTCGCGCACCTCGGCCGGGGCGCCGTCGTATG
>JAAETH010000735.1 GCA_024228575.1 Actinomycetes bacterium | reverse complement strand
GAAGGCCAACTCATCGAGTGCCTACCACAAAGTCGAGCGCCGGGCCGGTGACTGGGCCGTCGTCTCGGCCGGCGCTGCGGTGGCGATGAGCAACGGCACCATCGCCGACGGCCGGGTCGGACTTTGTGCGGTAGGGCCGAACACCACCAACATCGGTCCCATCTCCGATGCCATCGCCGGCCAGGCTCCATCGGAGGAGCTCTACGCCCGGATCGGAACAATCGCCGCTGAGAACTGTTCACCGGCGACCGACACCCGAGGAACGGCTGCCTACAAGACCCACCTGGCCAAGGAACTGACCATCCGTTCGTTGCGCAAAGCGGTAGCCCGAGCCACTGGAGAGGAAGCCTGACATGCAGGTCACGATGAACGTCAACGGCACCGAGGTGTCACGCGAGGTCGAACCCCGCACCCTGCTCGTCCACTACCTCCGAGATCACCTCGGTCTGACCGGCACCCACTGGGGTTGCGACACCAGCAATTGTGGAACCTGTGTCGTCTGGATCGACGGCGAACCGGTCAAGAGCTGTACCCATCTAGCGGCTATGGCCGCCGGGCATGATGTCCGTACCGTCGAAGGGCTCGAAGTCGACGGTCAGCTCGACCCGGTGCAGGAGGGCTTCATCCAATGCCATGGCCTCCAGTGCGGGTTCTGCACCCCGGGCATGATGATGACGGCCCGAGCCCTACTCGACCGCAATCCTGACCCATCCGAAGCGGAGATCCGCGAGGCGATCAGTGGCCAGATCTG
>JAAETH010000734.1 GCA_024228575.1 Actinomycetes bacterium | reverse complement strand
GGCCACGATGTCATCAGATTGGCGCGGACAAGGATCGGGCCCTCGAGGGACCCGCGGCTCAAGCCGGGGGAGTGGCGCCCACTCACCACAGCTGAGCTATTGGATCTCCAGCGCTCGGTCAGCACCGTCGAGGGTGCGCCGCCGGCTGGCTGATTGGACTACCGGGTCAGATACGATTCGGCGCCATGGCAGTGCGTGCTCTACGGGGAGCGATCACGATTGACGCTGACAACCCGGGAGAGATCAGGAAACGAACCGTTGATCTGTTGGGTGTGCTCTTCGAGCGCAACCAGATCGAGGAGGAGGATGTGATCAGCATCTTCTTCACCGCTACCTCTGATATCCGCAGCCTGGCACCAGCCGCTGCGGCCCGGGAATTCGGCCTGGTCGACGTACCCCTGCTCTGCGCCCAGGAGATGGGATGCGAGGTCGGCCCTGACTGCTGTATTCGACTTCTCCTCCATTTCGAGACTGACCGGGCTCGAACTGAGCTCCGACATGTCTTTTTGCGCGGGGCCACAGTGTTGCGACCGGAGCTGACCGAATCAGGGGACGAGGATCGCTAGATGACGATGAGGGACTGTCTATGAGTCGGCGCGCCACAGTGGTCGGAACGGGCCTCATCGGGGGCTCGGTCGGGTTGGCCCTTCGCAAGCGAGGTTGGCACGTCTCGGCCGTCGACGTCGACGCCGAGGTCGCAGCTGAGGCTGTCCGCATCGGGGCCGCCGATGAGATCGGACTTGATCCAGCGAGTGAGTTGGTGGTGATCGCAGCTCCGGTCGGCGCCGTTGCCGAACTGGCTATCGAAGCGTTGGAGAAGACCTCGGCCGTGGTAACCGACGTCGGCTCAACCAAGCACAGCATCTGCCAGGCCATCGACAACCCTCGCTTCGTCGGTGGTCACCCAATGGCGGGCTCAGAACAAGATGGGCTTGCGGGAGCAGTCGGCGACCTCTTC
>JAAETH010000733.1 GCA_024228575.1 Actinomycetes bacterium | reverse complement strand
GCCCGTGTTCACCCAGCCGTTCGGACCGGCACGAACCGTCATCGTTCCCGACAGCAAGGAGTCATCATGAGTGATGCGTCCAACGACGTGCTCGTCGACATCACCGACCGGGTCGGCACCGTCACCCTCAATCGGCCCGACAAGCTCAATACCCTCGCAATCCCGACCGTCGATCGGTTGGTGGAAGCTCTCAGAGAGGTCGCTGCCTCAGACGACGTCCGTGTGGTGGTGCTCGCCGCCAACGGGCCCATGTTCTGTGCTGGTGCCGATCAGGCCGAGATGGTCGATCGTGTCCCGCAGGAGTGGGAACCGATAGTGCGGCACTACCTCGACCCTGTTCGCGAGATTGTCGGCATGGACAAGCCTGTGATCGCGTCGTTGCACGGCAACACGGTCGGTGGGGGTCTCGGCCTTGCGCTCGCGTCCGACTTTCGCATCGCGGCCGACGGGATCCGTCTCGGTGCCCCGTTCACGCGCATCGGGCTTGCAGGGTGCGACATGTCGGCCGGCTGGTTCCTGCCCCGCATGGTCGGGCTCACCATGGCCCAGGACCTCATGTTCACCGGACGCCTCGTCGACGCGGCCGAAGCCCTCGACATCGGGCTCATCCACCGCGTGGTGTCGCCCGAGGATCACTCGGCCGAGGTTGCCCAGTTTGCAGTCCAGCTCGCGGCCGGGCCACCCATCGCACACGCCTGGACCAAGCGGGCCATCCATCGTTCGCTGGGTGTCGACATGGAAGGTGAATTCGAGTTCGAGATCTTCGCCCAGGTGACCTGCATCCAGACCGAAGACCATCGTGAAGGTGTGCGGGCGTTCCAGGAGAAACGCCCTGCGGAGTATCGCGGTGTTTGAGCCGACGGCCGAACAGGCCGAGTTCCGAACCCAGGTGGCTCGATTTGTCGAGGCCGAGATCGCGCCGAACGCCACCACGTGGGACCGCGACCCGTCCGACCATCCCTATCCGATGCACCTGTTCGGTCAGCTCGGCGAGCTCGGCTGGCTCGGCGTCGGATTCGACGAGTCGATCGGTGGGTCCGGTGGAGGGCCCGTCGATCGATGCATCCTGTTCGAAGAACTCGCCCGCGGTTCGGCAGGTGCCGCTCTCGGCATCTACGTACACACGTCGCTCGCCGCGGCCGGTCTTGCAGCCGTAGCCAACCCCGCTCTGGTCGAACGGTTCGTTCCGAAGCTCCTGGCCGGCGAGCTCACCGGGGCGTGGGCCTATGCCGAACCCGACTCGGGCGCCGACGTCACCCAGGTGCGGCTTTCGGCCAAACGTGATGGCGACAACTTCGTGCTCGATGGAGCGAAGATGTACATCACCAACGCCACCTTCGCCGACCTCATCCTCGTCGTCGTTCGAACAGCGGGTGAACCGGGTCGCCTCGGTGGCCTGTCGGTCCTCGCGGTCGACGGCGAGACCGAGGGTCTCACCCGCACCCCCATGGCCAAACTCGGGATGCGGCCATCCGAGCTCGCCGAGCTCCACTTCGACCAGTGTGTTGTGCCCGCGGACCGCCTCGTCGGCGAACTCGACACGGGTTTCCGGCAGTGCCTCGTCGTGTTGTCCCAGGGGCGTGTGTTCGCGGGGGCACTCTCCCTCGGGTTGGGTCAAGCCGCGATGGAAGCCGCTCTGGCCCACGTTGTCACCCGCGAACAGTTCGGGGCGCCGCTCGCCGCCAAGCAGCCGGTCCGCGCCACAATTGCGGACATGGTCACCCGGCTTCGCGGCGTCCGCGAGCTGGTCTACTCGAGTGCCATGAAACTCGAGAGCGGTGGCCACTACGACACCGATGCATCGATTGCGAAGCTGGTGTCTTCGGAGGCCGCGACATGGATCAGCGAGCGCTGCCTACACCTCCACGGCGCGAACGGATACATGCTCGACAGTCCGGCCCAGCGTTACTACCGCGATTGCAAGATCAACGAGTGGGGCGAGGGAGCCAACGAACTCCAGCGCGAGATGATCTTCGAGGCCCTCACCAAGGGTTATCGCCCCTGAGTTGTGGTGTTGGTCGCTTCGCTTCAGGACCACTGGACGCGGAAGTTGCCTCGCCACAGGTTCATGAGATCGGTGTCGCCGGTCGTGGACACGGTCGAGTCGGCGGTTCGGTTCCACAGCAGCAGGTAGAGGTCTGAGGCGCTGCCGGCGAGGGTCAGGTCGGCGTGGGCGTCGGTGCGCGAGGTTGTGATGGCCTCGGGCCCGAGCGTGAGGTGCCAGTGTTCGCCGGAGTCCTCTGCGTGGACGTGGATGGTCCTGTTGTCTTCGAGTTCGAGTGTGCGCGGTCGGGGAGCGAAGCCAGCCAGGACTTCATCGAGCATGTCGGTGGCGAACTCGACCTCGAAATCTCCCGAGACGCCTCGTGCGATCTCGGCGTCGTATCGATGGATCGCAATCTCGCTGGCCTGGCGACGTGCCCACATCGTCAACGGTGTTGGAGCTGGAAGGAAGCTGAAACACTCGACATCGGCGGGTGCCGACTCGAGGACCCGGATCAGGTTCGCGAGGGTCTTGCGATACCAGGCGACGAGGTCGGCGTCGGCTGGCCAATCGCCACCCAGATCGGGCCAGTAGTGAGCGAGGCCGGGGAGGTCGGTGGCATCGAACCAGTCGTTCTGGGGAAACGCGACGTTGCCGGCGGCCCACAGGTGGATCAGGCCGAGGTGGCGTACGAGCTCGCGCATGTCCCACCCCTCACATGCAGGAATTGCGACGTCCAGGTCGCCCTTCTCGGCGGCGTTGGCGAACCTGTCGCCTTCGTAGGTCACGTATCCGATGTAGTCGGCGACGTCCATGAGATCCCCCTCGAAAAGCCCACCAATGGCTGTACTGCATTATGCAGGGTGGACGATACCGCATGATTCACTATTGTCAAGCTGTTGGTGTCGGCTCGCCGTTCTCGCAGACGGTGTCGAGCGGGCCGCAGTGCCCTCGACCGACCCGCACCCAGATCTGGATCTGATGATGTGCCGTGTGTGCTGGTTGGGTGTTGACTGTGGGCATGGGCGACGACGCGACCGATCGAATGTCCGGGGCTGCCGCGTACGGGGGAACGGCATGGAGGTCTCGGGTGAGGTCTCACCGCGACGACGTTGGAACGTTGTGGCGCATGTGCGGCGTCGACTCCGAGTGGCGTGAGCTGAGGACCGTGTTGCTGCATGCGCCCGGCGATGAGCTCGGTGTGGTGGCCGCGGAGACCGACGAGTCTCTGCTGCTCGCACCGATCGAGGTCGCCAGGGCTCGAGAAGAACACCTCGCCATGACCGATTTGTATCGGTCGCTCGGCGTCGAGGTGATCGAGGTTCTTCCTGCGACCGATCCGTCTCCCAACCAGATGTTCTGCGCCGATCTGTTCGTGATGACACCTCAGGGTGCAATCCTCGCCCGACCGGCGTCGGTGGCCCGCGCTGGTGAGGAGGTTGCGGTGGCGCGCCGCCTGGCCGCTATCGGTGTGCCAATTCTCCGGACCCTCACGGGGGACGCTGTCTTCGAGGGTGCCGACCTCATGTGGCTCGACGAGACGACCGCGGTCGTCGGTCGTGGGCCCCGAACGAACCAGCAGGCAATCGACCAGATCGCGACGACCCTCCACGAGATCGGATGCGAGGTCCTTGCGGTCGACCTGCCGTTCGGGACAATGCACCTGATGGGCATGTTGCGGATTGCGGCCGCCGACTTGGCGGTCTGTTGGCAGCGGCGAACACCCCACGCGGCGGTCGAAGCGCTTCGCGAGCGCGGCTTCGAGATCGTGTTTGTGCCCGAGGGCGAGAGTTCCGAACCCGACCGCGCTATCAACTTCGTGACCCTTGGTCCACGCCGCATCCTGATGGTCGACGGCTTGCCAGGGGCTCGCCGGCGGTTCGAGGAAAACGGCATCGAGTGTTTCGCCAGCCCCACCGACGAGCTGTCGAACGCCGCCGGGAACATCGGGTGTCTCACCGGCATCATCGAGCGCGAAACGTTGATCGCGAACCGGGCGCCGTAGGGCTCTCGTCAGCGATCGACGGCAAATCGTCGAGGTGATAGGTTCTTGGTCGAACGCTCAAGAGCGATTCGTCTTGAGGGGAGACTGGCCATGGACCGCAGCACATACCTGGGGAAGGTGAGGGAACTGCTTCCGGCGGTTCGCGAGCGCGCCATGGAGTGCGAACACCAGAGGAGGATTCCCGAGGCGACCTTCGAGGAGTTCAAGGAGGCGGGGTTGTTCCGCTGTGTTCAACCGGCGCGCTACGGCGGCTATGAACTCGATCCCTTGACCTTCTTCCAGGCTGTCTCCGAGGTGGCTGAGGCATGTCCGTCCACCGCCTGGGTATTGGCTGTGCTCGCCGTGCACAACTGGGAGATCGGTCTGATGAGCGATCAGGCCCAGGCAGATGTTTGGGGTGAGGATCCCGACATCCAAACCAGCTCCGCCTACGCTCCCACCGGCACCGTCGAGTTGGCCGATGGCGGGTTCAGGCTCTCCGGGCGCTGGCCCTTCTCGAGTGGTTGTGATCCAAGCGATTGGGCTCTCCTCGGCGGCGTCGTGCCAACCGACGACGGAGTTCCTGACGTGAGGGCGTTCCTGTTGCCCCGCTCCGAATATGTGATCGAAGATGACTGGTATGTGTGCGGCCTCGCCGGAACCGGCAGCAAGGTGATCGTGGTCGAGGACGGTTTTGTGCCCGACCACCGCACCCACAGTTTTGCCGATGCTTTCAACCTCACGAATCCGGGCCAGCAGGTGAACACCGGCCCGAGCTTCAAACTCCCCTTCTTCATGGTGTTCGCTTTTGCCATCGCAGCCCCTGCGATCGGTGCAGCTCAGGGCGCCCTCGACTACCACCGTTCCTACATCCGCAACAAGATCACCGCACTCGGAAACGACAAGGTGGCAGACGATCCTTTCGCCCAGCAGCGTGTTGCGATGGCGGTGACCGAGATAGACGCGGCCCGTGCTGACCTGAACTCGTTCTGGGAGACCGCCTGGGCCTACGTCGAGGGCGACGAGACAATTCCGATGGCGTTGCGGGCCAAGGGGCGTTGGGTCGCCGCCAACATCGTTCAGCGTTGCACGCGGGTCGTCGACAGCCTCTACGCGGGAAGTGGTGGCCGTGCGATCTTCCTCGACAACCCCATGCAGCGGTACTTCCGTGACATTCACGCGATGCGCAACCATGCAATCCACAACCCCGATGCCGCAGCGCTGACCTATGGCTTCGTCGAGTTGAATCCCGACGCAGGGTCTCCCGGCTTCTTGCTGTAGGTAGGGGATGTCGCCATGTCCCATGTCGCACGGTCGGGTTGTCTCGGCTACGGAGGGATCTCGACTTGACCAACACAGCACCGAAGCTCTCGAGCCGCGAAGGGCTCGGCGTCGAGTCTCGCCGCAAGATCGTCGAGGCGGCGGCGGCGCTGATGGCCGAGCGTGGCTACGCAGGCACCAGTATCGCCGCGGTGAGCCGCAAGTCGGGCCTGCTCTCAGGATCGATCTACTGGCACTTCGAGAGCAAGGAAGCACTGCTGGCCGCCGTTGTGGAAGAGGGTGCTCGTGTGTGGCACGACTCGTTGCCTGGCCCCGAGGCATCGACCGACACGCCGGCGACGCTGTTCGAGGAACATCCGGAATTCCTGCGCTTGCTGTTGCTGATCGCGCTCGAGCGCCGCGAGGTGGACG
>JAAETH010000732.1 GCA_024228575.1 Actinomycetes bacterium | reverse complement strand
GTGCTCGCTGAGCGCCTCCCCGAGAGCCTCGCGGTCGAGCTGGGATCGATTGCAGCGTTGTGCCGTGAAGGGCTGATGGCGTTGAGTGTCGAGGCTGGCCTGGCGGCCGCGGCGGCGATCATGGCCGAAGAAGCTGATGCTCTGTGCGGCCCGTGGAACAGCCGGGATCCCGAACGCGAGCATCGCCGGGGCGGCACGACCGCGTCGTCGGTGGTGATGGCGGCCAACGTCTCCCAATCCGGCGTCCCCGCGTTCATGCTGTCGACGGTGACGGGAACCCGGCCGGTGATGTGGCGTTGGAGTCCTTCGGCGTGTTCGCCCAGGGCGACGTGTTGAGCCGGGTCGTGATGGAACGGATGCTGGCCGGGGTCGCGACCCGGTCGTTCGAACGGGTCGCGGACCCGATCGGCACCGACGCCCGTACCAAGGCGTCAGCAACGTCGAAATCGGCGGTATCGCACCGGTTCGTGACCGGCACCAAGAACGCCCTCGACGAACTCCTGGACCGTGACCTGACCGCGTTGGATGCAGCGGTGTTGATGATCGATGGCGTCGACTGCGCCGGATCCATATGTGTCGCCGCGTTGATCGTCACCCCAGACGGCACCAAGGTCCCGGTCGGGTTACCTCAAGGCGACACCGAGAACAAAACCCTCGTCACCGCCCTGCTCACCGACATCGTCGACCGAGGACTCGACTACAGCTCGGGCCTGTTGGTCGTGATCGACGGAGCCAAAGCCCTCGCCGCCGGCGTGCGCTCGGTGTTCGGGGCCCTGGCGCTGATCCAACCCTGCCAGCTCCATAAGCGCCGCAACGTCGGTGACCATCTGCCCAAAGCCAGCCGTGACACAGTCGATACCCGCCTTGCCGGCGCGTTCGCTGACCCCGACCCTCACTCAGGACTGCTGAAAGCCAAACGTCTGGTGGCCGAGTTGGACAAGACCTACCCCGACGCTGCCGGATCGCTGCGCGAAGGCCTCGAGGACATGTTCACCGTTCGGCGTCTGGGCATCGACGGAACTCTGGCCCGGACACTGGCATGCACGAACATGAT
>JAAETH010000731.1 GCA_024228575.1 Actinomycetes bacterium | reverse complement strand
GGCGGCTGACTCGTCGGCAGAGGAGGCGGAGATATCTAGCGAGGCTGTGTCGCTCTACGGGCGTCCCGCGCGATGTTGAGGCGACAATGTCGAGGTCCTGCCAGTCGGTCCCGGCTCGTGTTCGTAGCTCGGCTTGTTCATCGTGCCATGGCTTGAGCCGTCCGACGGTTGCTGTGTCGAGTTGGATGGTGCGGGCTGCGGTGGCCGTCTTTGGCGAGGTCCGGTTGCCTCGTCGGTCGAGTTGGCCGGTTACTGCTAGCTCGCAGCGGCGTAGGTCGATATCGGACCAGAGGAGACCTCGGGCTTCGGCCGGGCGAAGACCGTTGCGGCCCATGAGATCGATGATGATCAACCGGGACCCGTGAGCGGCATCGAGGAGTGCCCTCAGCTCGGCTCGGGTCAACGCCCGGCGCTGGCCTTCGTTTGCATCGATCGCTGGTAGCTGAGATAGCTCGACCACGTTCCTACCGAGGTTGCCGATTCGTACCTCGTTGCGGAGCACAGAAACGAGGAACTGGCGGAGTTTGCGTAGGTGTGCGAGGCCTATGGGTCGGCGCCCGTACTTCCCCGCTGCGGCATCACGAAGAAACTCGTCACATTGATTGACTGATAGATCGTTGAGTCTGAGTGCGCCGAGCCCGTCGATCACGATCGCCGCTGCCCATGCTTTCTGGTCATCTGATCCCTTGCTCTCCTCGAAGGCTGTCGTTGCGTCTCGGATGGTTCTGCTCGCGCTGGCCAGGGTGCCGGTCGAGTCGAACTCCTGACGCATCTCTCGCAGGATCTGGACGGCCTCGGCCCTAGTCCGTGCCCTCCGATAGACACGGCGCCGCTGGCCGTTGCCCTGGCGAGGCAGTTCGAGCTGTGCGACCCAACGGCCGTTGTCACGTTGGTAAACCGTCCCGTTGATTGGCGAGCGTTTAGCCATCGATCGGGGACTCGCGCCTTCGGCGGATGTAGGTGAGTAGGTCCTCGCCTGCGATGAGTCGCCGGGAGCCGTCCTTGAACGATCGCAGTTCGCCGCAGCGGATTCGTTCGCGGGCGGTGGAGTATCCGATGCACAGCACGTCAGCTGCTTCCTTGACGGTGTAGACGAGCTTCGTCGGTCCCGTTTCCGTTTGAGTGTTCATTGCGATCTCCTCGTGTGTGCGTAGTCCCAGCCGGCGTTGGCGCCGCTGACTGCTTCGGTGAAGTCGGTCATGTTCTGCCTCCTTTGGCTGAGGTCCCGTCGATGGGGTCCGTCGTTCTCGAATGTGTGCAGGGCTCGTCGTTGCTCATTGCCGTGTCCTTGGCCGGTGCTGGAGTGGTTGTAACGCTTGGGCGGACACGTACCGGATGACCGGTGCGGTGTTGCCTGGTTCGGGGCCACCGAGGTAGACGGCCCGGTCGAGGATGCTGTGGAGCAGGTTGAGGACGCCTTGGCTGCCGTTGTCCTCGAACGCCAAAGCGACCAGGGCTCGTAGGGGTTGGTGGCGGTGGTGGAGGAGGGTGTCGTAGACCTCGTTGTCGAAGTCGAGTTCGATCTCGCCGTTTTGCTCTTGCTGAGCGAGTTCCTCGTCGCTGAGTTCGGCCGTCTCGTGGGCTGGGTAGGCGGCCCGCACAGCAGGTGAAACCGAGATCGCTCGTCTGCGGCGGGAGACGGTGACCCATTCCTTCCACCGGGCGATATCTCGGGCGTCGCCGGTCTCGGCTGCGTCGACGCCGACTTGCCAGGGGGTTCGGCCTTTGCCGCCGCGGGTCTGTTTGAGGTCGGAGCGGACGAGTTCCAAGTGGATTTTGGAGACGTAGGTTCCTACGCCTCTGTCGTCTCGGATGATGACGGCGTCGACTCCGTAGCGGTAGTGGATCTCCCGGTTGAGCTGG
>JAAETH010000730.1 GCA_024228575.1 Actinomycetes bacterium | reverse complement strand
TGGTAGCGCACCAGGTTGACCCCGGCGGGCATCACCAGGCTGGCCAGGCGGAGCACAAAGGTCTCGGGGGGCAGCGGAATGGTCGACACGCCGTTTCGCCACGGTTGCTTGAAGTCGATCCGGACCTGGCCGTCTTCCCAGGAGAGGCGGCGCAGCGCCAAGGCAGGGCGAGCCATGTACCGCACGAGCCGTTCTCTCCCTCGGGCATCGCCGCGGTTGGCGGTGACGCCAGCGTGGATGGTGAAGCCGTGGTGCTCGGCGAGCCACCGTCGCTGTCGGGCCGCCGGGCGGTCGCGCCTGTGACCGGCGGTCGCGCCTATCTGCTCCTCTCCCAGCCGCCCGAGTTCGTCGAGCAGGTCCTCGCCCAGGTGGGCCTTGTCTCCCAGCTTCCGATGCCAGCGCTGTACCGTGCGCGCCACCCGCCTGGCCAGCTCTTCGACCACGCGCTGCAGGTCGGCCTGGGTGAGGATGGGAGCGCGCACGAAGTGCACCTCGCCCCCGTCGTCCTCGACGAACACCCCGTCGGGCACCAGGCTGTGGACGTGGAGAAAGCACCGAAGGTCGCCGGTGAAGTTCTGCAGGAACGACACCAGCCCCGCCCGGCCCTCGGGCTCGCGTGTCCGCCGTCGCAGGTCGATCTGGACCACGTGGGCGATGTCGGCCAGGACCCGCTCGAGGAGTTCGGGTCGCCAGGCGAGGAGCCTGGGCAGGGGCTGGGGGAAGGTGAAGACGTACTGCCGCATGGGCTGGTTGGGGAGCACATGGTCGACGAGGTTTGCAGCGGTCGAGGCCATGCGCCGGCCACCACAGCGGGGACAGACCAGGCGGGCCTTGCAGGAGGTCGCAAGGACGCGATCGACGCGGCAGTCGAGGCAGCGGAACCAGACGAAGCCGCCGTAGCGTCGAGGCGACAGATGTCTATAGGGACCGACGGGAGTCGGCTGACGATCGTGGCGGGGTGCCGGCCGAAAGTCCAGGTTTGTCTGCGTGCTGGCCGCCGAGTGCCGCCGGCATGGAGTCTGCTTGTCCCCCGTCCATGTGCATGCAGCCCCGGGCCCCGCGCTACCGTCCTCGCCGCGTGGGCGATGACGTGCTGTCGCAGGTGATCGACCTTCACCTGGCCTCGTTCATCGAGGCGGTGGAGGAGCGAGGAGGCTGCGTGCCCCGATACGTCCAGCGGGCGTTCTGGGCTTACCTGGACTGCGGGCGCCCCGAGGGCGGTTTCATCCTCCTGCGATGCGACTGCGGCAAGTCGAGGATCCTGCCGTTTTCGTGTAAGAGCCGCGGGTTCTGCCCGTCCTGCCTGGGCCGGCGCATGAGCCAGTTGTCGGCCAACATCACCGATAATGTGCTTCCATCGGGCATTGCTCTGCGGCAGTGGGTGCTCTCCTTTCCGTTCCCGCTCCGGTTGTGGCTGTTGTGGCGTCCCAAGCTGCGCAAGGCGGTGCTGGCGGTTGTGCAGCGGCTGCTCTTCCGATGGTACGAGCGACGGGCTGCGGCGGCTGGGACGCCGGCAGGAGGGCGCACGGGGGCCGTGGTCTGCACTCAGCCCTTTGGCGGCGCGTTGAATGCCAACCTTCACTTCCACATGCTGCTGCTGGACGGGGTCTACACCAAGGCCGAGGCGACAGGAGAGCTGTCCTTCCACAACGTCCGGCCGCCGTCTGACGAGGAGGTCGGGGCCCTGGTGGTGGAGCTCCGACGCCGGGTGGAGCGTCTGCTTCGGCGTCGAGGCCTGTGGTCGGAGTCCGGCCCAGCCGACGAGGTGCCCACCCCCACGCTCCTCGGTGTGCCGACCGGTCAGGAGGCACTCCGGCAGTGCCCACCTCGTCCGCGGCGCAAGCTGCCGCCGAAGTGCGCGGAGTCGGGCTTCTACAATCTGCACGCTGGCGTCCGCATCGCAGACCGAGATGAGGAGGGCAAAGAGCGACTTCTTCGCTACCTTCTTCGGCCCCCGTTGGTGCTGGACAGGTTGTCGATGCGTGACGACGGGCGGGTGGTGCTGCGTCTGAAGAACGCCTGGCGCGATGGCACCACGGCGCTGGTGCTGACCCCCTTCGAGTTCCTGGCGCGCCTGGC
>JAAETH010000729.1 GCA_024228575.1 Actinomycetes bacterium | reverse complement strand
GAAGGCCATCTGGCCGACGGCTACCGAGACGGAAACGGCCAGCCGCTGTAGCACCCGGTGGTGGTAATCTCACAAGTGGAGAGATGGCAGAGTGGACGATTGCGTCGGTCTTGAAAACCGTTGAACCCTCACAGGTTCCGGGGGTTCGAATCCCCCTCTCTCCGCCAAAACCCCAGGTCACAGCTGTGGGCGGCCATCAGAATCTGCCCGCTGGTGGCCAACAACGATTACCCGGACGTGGCCGCGACCATCACTCTGTGTGAAGAACAGCAGCTTCACTCCGCCATGCACCAAACCGCTTGCAGGTGCCGCTCTATCGCTCGTGGGAGGCGATTGCGCCTCGGCGCGCACGAAGATTTCCGGGCACCACACCCGGTCGGAAACGCCGGTTCTCACGGTGTTTGGGGCAGGATTCTGTTGTGGTGATACCGAGCGGATGGGTGTTGGCGATGGTCGGTCGTAGCTAGTCCTGGCTCGCGATTCCGTGTTCTATCGCAAGTCAGAAACCACAGCGCGTGAACCCTGCAGCCATCACAGCACCGACGCCGTCACTTGCAGGCTAGAGGTCGGCCGGGTCCCAGATTCGCACCGTTTCGTCGGAGCTGGCCGAGGCGATTCGGCCATCGGACAGCTCGATGACCGAATATACCTCGCCGGTGTGGCCGGTGTAGGTGGCGATAGTGGTGTCGGGGTCGGCTGGGTCCCAGATTCGCACCGTTTCGTCCCTGCTGGCGGAGGCGATGAGGCCGTTGTCGAGCTGCACCACCGCCAACACCCCGTCGGTGTGGGCGGTGTAGGTGGCGATAGTGGTGTCGGGGTCGGCTGGGTCCCAGATTCGCACCGTTTCGTCCCAGCTGGTCGAGGCGATGAGGTCGTCGTCGAGGTGCACCACCGCTCGCACCGAGAAAGGAGAGTGGCCGGTGTAGGTGGCGATAGTGGTGCCGGGATCGGCCGGGTCCCAGATTCGCACCCTAGTCTCGTCCCTGCTGGCGGAGGCGATGAGGCCGTTGTCGAGCTGCACCACCGCCAACACGCCGCCGGTGTGGGCGGTGTAGGTGGCGATAGTGGTGTCGGGGTCGGCTGGGTCCCAGATTCGCACCGTGTTGTCGTCGCCGGCGGAGGCGATGAGGTCGTCGTCGAGCTGCACCACCGCCAACACGTTGTTGGTGTGGCCGGTGTAGGTGGCGATGGTCGTGTCGGGGTCGGCCGGGTCCCAGATTCGCACCGTGTCGTCCATGCTGGCGGAGGCGATGAGGCCGTTATCGAGCTGCACCACGGACTCCACGAAGAAGGTGTGGCCGGTGTAAGTGGCGATAGTGGTGTCGGGGTCGGCCGGGTCCCAGATCTGCACCGTGTCGTCGGAGCTGGCCGAGGCGATGAGGCCGTTGTCGAGCTGCACCACCGCCAACACGCCGCCGGTGTGGGCGGTGTAGGTGACTGGCTGATCGAGGGTAGGGTCTTGCTCGGTGGAATCCTCGAGGGGGTCTGGTTCGACAACCGAGTCGGCCGGTTGTTCGGTTTCGTCATTGCCCTCGTTCGGCTGCTCGACCTCGCCCGTGGCCTCTGGCGTGGTTGGCTGCTGGGTGCTCGGTGACGTGTTATCAGACGATTCATCCCGGTTGGACAGGGCCAGCGCGCTCACGACCAGCACACCAACGACAATAAGGGTGGGGGCAACGGCAAGCCATCGTCGACCGGGGCCGGGCTCAGCCGGCTCAGTCGGGGCCTGGATCGTGATGTCGCCAGCGTTTGAGCCCTGAGCCGGCTGCTGGATGCTTGCAGGCGTACCGCTCGTGGAATTCGGGGCCGGGTCCCGTTGCCCGACGACGGTAGCGACGCCGACGGTCGGGCCCAGATCGAGTAGGTCGCTCTCGCCGCCATCACCGTGGGGCACTGGCTCAGTATCTGGTGCTTCGGCGAGGTCGACTTCGGCATTGGAAGAGCCGGTGCCTGGGGGGGCTGGCGCGGTCAAGGCCTCGCTCGTGGGTTCCGGGGAGGCCGGTGGAGCGACGACGGTGATATCCGCTGGCGCCGGCTGGGGCCGGTGTTGGAGGTCCTGGAGGGCGGCGGTGAACTGGGCGGCGGTCGGGAACCGGTGATCGGGGTCTTTGGCCAGGCTGACGGCGAGGAACTCATCGAGACCAGGGTGATCGGTAGGGGTTGGATCCTCGCTGAGGATCTGTCCGATCAGCCCGGCCTGGCTAGCAGCGGTGAACGGCGGCGCCCCAGTGACCAGGGCGTAGAGGGACGCAGCAAGGGAGTACAGGTCCGATCGCTCGTCTCTCGGGTCGATGAGCTCCCCCCCGTCGGGGCTGTGGGTGGCTGTGAACGTTTCGGGAGCGGTGTACAGCAACGAGAACGCCATCTGGCTTGTGCCCGTGGTGTCTCGAATCGCCGCGATCCCGAAATCGCCGAGCTTGGCCGACCCCGTTTCAGAGATCAATATATTGGCTGGTTTCACGTCCTTGTGGATGATCCCGATGGTGTGAGCGAACCCCAGCCCACCAGCAACCGAAACAATAATCTCGAGCGCTTCATCTAATGGCACCGGGCCCTCAGCTTCGAGCCGGTCCTGGAGCGAACCACCGGCCATATGCTCCATGACCAGGTAGGGCCGGTGATCGGGCTCGGTGTAGCCGGAGCGGAACATCGAGACGATGTTGTCGTGGACCGTGGTCTGGCCCATCGTGCGGCACTCACGCTCGAACCGGCGCTGGCCACGCTCATCCATAGCGGCCAGAACCTTGACCGCCACCCGCCGGTTGGCGCTGGACTCGAGCGCTGAGTACACCACAGCGAACCCGCCTACGCCGATCTCCTTGTAGTCCGTCAATCCAGGGACTCCCAGATCAATCTCAGCCACCGAATCCCTCCCGCCCCAGACCCTAGACCACCAAGGTACTGCAGCCGACCGGGGGTCGCTGTTCGAGGTCGGTGGAGTGGGCCACTAGGCCCGAGAATCTTCCCTTCTGTGCAACACCGGGAGCGGACCGGCCACGAATCCATTGCTTGCCGCATCCCTGGTTCACAGCGAGCCGGCTTTCATGTGCTGCGACAGCGATCAACTCAACCGCAAGCGCGCACGATAATGCTCCAGCGTCCGGTCGCCGGACCGTCCTGGTCCGGCACTTGCTGAGCACCGGAAAATATCGGATGCCCGCCTCGCAATCGACGTCCCGAAGCGCTCGAGATCCGACATCTTGTGGCGCTCTACGCCCTCACGGTGCGGTCACGTTCCGTGGTCGAGATGTACGGTGTGAGTTG
>JAAETH010000728.1 GCA_024228575.1 Actinomycetes bacterium | reverse complement strand
CATGTTCTTCTTCGGAAGAATTGGGAGGTGGAGCCCAAACGCGTCGGCCTCAGCTGGATCCAATCGGCTTACCGCCGACGACGTGAGGCCACTCGATAACGTTCACCGCCGGCATTCCGTCGAGTACAACACTGCGGCACGTATCGAGTGCTCGACATCACTCGTACGCTCGTTCGAAGACCGCACGTCAAGTGACCCTGCTCCCGGCTGGTGTGTGCATCAAGCATTTCTGCTCACCGGGGCCGCTCACAACGCTTGATATGTGTGTGTTCGAAGACCCCGTAGGTCGAATCGGGGAAGCCTTCGAGCTGCTGACCACCGTCGGGGATTCGCGGGTGACGGCCAAGATCGAAGCAGGGGGGAGTGGTGCCCTTCGTGCTGGTTGTGGCCCGAACCGCGGCGCCGACGGCTTCTACCGCGGTGAAGGCAGCTAGCACCTCGGTCTCGACGGCCAGTGGCACCCGACTGCGCCCGAGTAGGGCTCAGCGGAGGAAGACGTACCAGCCGACGCTGATGACCAGGACCAGGTGGGTGGCCAGGATCGACCAGGACTTGACGCGGAACCAGCGCTTCTCCGCCCTGACCTTGTGGATGAAGTGTTTGCGGGCGAACGGCGCCGACAGGGAGCCGCCGGCCGCCTCGACCACGTGGATCGCCCGTTCGGCGATCCGCCGATCCCCGCCGCCCTCGGCGCGGGACTTGTCGATCTTGTAGAACGCCAGCTCCGTGAGGTTGATCACGACTAGCCAGACGAGCAGCCACCACAGGATGTGACCGAGGCCGAGTCCAAGCCCCACGACGGCCGTGACCGCCGCCGCTGGGGCCATCCCGATGGCCGAGTGGACGACCCACGGAGGCCGGGGCTTCCCCTCAGGCTCGATGTCGGTCGCCCGGAGCCGGCCGCGATCGGTTCGACGGGTGTCGAACGTGGCCCACTGCCCGACCACGAGTGGTTGCCCGCCGGGCACGTCCTGCTGCCGGAACCCGACCTGATCGTCCATGCCTTTGACCTTGAAGCGGCCGAACCCGCCGTCGTCCTGGATGCTCACGACAACGCCTCTCATGGCCGTGAGCCCCTCGTGGCGAGGCGAGCATTCACGAATGCGACTGGGTGAGCAACCATGCGAGGGACCTCCTGACGTCCTCGGCCCGTCCGCACCGTGTCAACGCGATACGACAATTGTCGTCGATCGGCTTCGGTCTGAGCAACCGGCGTGCTCGACTGGGCGCAAGCCACCAGGGCGGGCTTGAACACGCCCACCTGGGCGAAACACGTCGGGTCGGCGTACTGGTGCACTGGGACCATCGCACAACGCCGGTTTGGTTGTGCTGTTCAGCAGCCGTCCTGATCGATCGTCACTGAGGCCCGCCACAATCAGAGCAGAAACGAGAATCCGGCTTCAACGAGGATCCGCACTGGTGGCAATACTGACCCTGACCCTGACCCTGACCCTGACCCTGACCAGCTGACGAGCCTGGCGGGGGCGGGACCTGAAGGGCTTTCGAGCGGCCGGACCGGGAGGTCAGCGAGACAACCAGCCATATGACGAAAGCCAATGCGACGAGTAGGAACACTAGAAT
>JAAETH010000727.1 GCA_024228575.1 Actinomycetes bacterium | reverse complement strand
GGGGGTGCGCACCGCATCGACGATCACCGCGTTGGGCATGAGGGCTCCGTGTTGGTTGTCTGTGGGGGGTCGGTACCGGCGGCGATGCCGGCTCGGGCCGATCAGTCCGATTGTGGCCGGTGGCCCGGAGAGGGGCAACCTCAGGAGAGTGGCCCGCTCACGACGCAGATGGCAGGCAACCGGTATCCATAGGGGTCATCCACCGACTCCGCCAAGAATTTGTCGAGGGTTGCCTGGACCTCATTGGCTCGGTCGTCGTCCCCGAAGAGCCGAAGACCGCCAATCAGTGCCTCCATGGCCTCGTGCACGACGCCTTCGGTACCTGGCCCGGCCTGGGGTTCGATTCGACTCCGACTGAAGGCCCAACCAAGACCGTCGAAGGCCTCGTGGAGTCGCCGGCCGTACGCGGGATCGAAACCGAATCCCTCGAGCGTCGAGATGATCAGACCCTTGAGCTGTCCCATGGTCCCGTCGTTGCTGAGCGTCGACCAGTCGAAGTCGGCCACGAAGATCGCGGACGATGACACCCGGATGAGCTCGGCCGCAGCCTGCGCCCGCAGCTCGTCGGAAAGCCAGCCCAGGACTGCTCGGGCGTGCAGGAGAGGAACGCTCGATTTCGGCATCGGCAAGCAGGTGATGTCGGCCTGGACAGGAGCCGGAAGGCCGAGCACGAAGTCGCGGTTACGGTCGAGAGCGAACCGCGTGACGCCTTTGTCGTGGAGCCTGGCTTCGAGCGCTAGCCCCGGACCAGCACCGATATCGAGCACGGTTCCGGTGACGAGGGGTTCGATGAGTGCCCAGGTCTCGGCGAGAAGCCACTCGTCCATGCTGAACAGTCGTCCATGCTCGACCGTCTGCCAGGCCCGGTGTTCCTCGGATGTGTAGGGATTGGTCAAGATGCTCTCCAACGCTGAGAGTGAGGCTGACAGCCGTGCAGCCGGAGCGCAAGCCCTCGGCGTCAGTTGCGGCTGGACGAGTAGTTCCAAGGGTTCGCGCTCGCCACAGCGGCCAGATGCTCCAACCCGTCATCGCCTGCCTGGCGTGGTCCTGCCCCTCGTTCAGCGACGACATCTGGCTCGTGTACACCACCCCGGTCGAATGCGGCCGATCCCGCGAAACAGCGAAACGCTCCGACCTCGCCGGCTGGGCCGAATACGGCTACTGCGCCTCCCACTCCCGCTACTTCTGGGGTCTACGCCTCCACCTCATCACCACCCCCTCCGGGCTACCAGTCGCCTACGCGCTCGCCGGCGCCAAACAAGACGAACGCGACACCGCCCTGGACATGATTGCCTTCGGTGAACTCGACACCACCGGCCAGACCCTGATCGCCGACAAGGGCTACCGGCGGGCGAGCTTCGAAACCGAACTCAACACCGCCGGCATCACCTTCATCCGACCGAACCTGAAAACCGAGACAACCCGCACCGGGGGCCCCTACCTCAAAGCATTCCGCCAAACCATCGAGTGAGTGAACCAGACCTTCAAAGCCCAACTCGACCTCGAACGCCACGGCGGCCGCACCAAACCAGG
>JAAETH010000726.1 GCA_024228575.1 Actinomycetes bacterium | reverse complement strand
GCCCGTTCGGTCTCTCACGTTGCCGAACTCGACCTGCTGCCGTCGCTGGATTGCGCGAAGGATCGGCACCATCAATGCCAGGGTGATCACGGCGACGGTGGCCAGTTGCCACGAGTACACGAACATCGTCGCGACCGCGACGACGGCAATCGTGCCGTTGACCAACCATGTGTAGGCGCCCCAGTCGAGGAACCTGGTCAACACGTCGAGGTCGCCGGTGGCCCGCGACACGAGGTCGCCCTGACGTTCGTCGGCATGTTCGGCCATCGACAGGTCGACGGCCCGCCGAACGATCACTGCCCGCAGCCGGGCCATCGCCTTCTCGGCTGTACGGATCATCACCAGACCCGTGACCAGAGACAACAATGAGACGGCGATCAGCACGAGCGCCGTGATTCCGGCCAGCCGGTACAGGGTCGTGTCGTCGATGCCGCCCTCGCCCAACAGGCCCTCGTCGATGATGCGCTGGAAGAGGATCGGCACGGTGATTCGTCCGACGCCGAGCAGGGCACCTGCCCCCACCATCGCCCAGATGACCCGCTTGAACTCGGGGGTGAGAGCCAGCCCCTGCCTGATGATCGCGAAGGCAGTGATCTCGGTCTCGGTGCTCACAGGTTCGGTGCTCACAGGTTCGGTGCTCACAGGATCACCTCTCTGGTCTGGTAGGCCTCGACTAGGCGGGCGTATTCGGGGTGATCGAGCAGGTCGGTGTGGGTGCCGATCGCGGCCAGTTGACCGTCGACCATCAGCGCCACCCGATCGGCGGCGGCCATGGCGGCCACACGGTGGGTGACCATGACCACCGTCGTGGGTAGGTCGGCAAGGCGCTGCAGGATCTGCTCCTCGATGGCGGGGTCGACAGCCGACGTGGCATCGTCGAGCAACACCATCCCAGGTGAGCCCGCGAGGGCCCTGGCCAGGGCGATTCGTTGTCGCTGGCCACCCGACAACGTGACACCTCGCTCGCCCACGACCGTCTGGAAACCGTCGACCAGCGTCGAGTCGAGTTCGCCCGCGCCAGAGGTGTGCAGGGTTTCGATCAGTTCGTCGGCGCTCAGGTTGCGTCCGAACTCTGTGTTCTGGAGAACGGTGCCGGTCCGCAGAACAGCCTGTTGGGAGGCGAGGGTCACCCGGCTTCGCAAGGCGGCATCGGGAAGGGTCTCGAGGTCGGCTCCGCCTATATCGATGGAGCCCGAGTCGGTTCCGCGCAATCGGGCGAGCAACTCGACGATCGTCGACTTGCCGCTGGCGGTCGGGCCGACGATGGCCAGCGTCTCGCCGGGTTCGATATCGAGATCGACAGCGCTGATCCTGTCGCGATCGCCGTCGGTCACGGTCACGGCCCTCAGCGTGGCTCCGAGCGGGCCAGGCGGCAGCGGATCGCCACCGTCGATGGGCAGCGCTCGCTCGAGCAGGGGGTCGGTCGGCTCGTCCAGCATCGAGTCGACTCTCTGGCGCCCGACGACCGACACGGGAAGGTCGGTCATGAAGAAGCCGATGACCTGCATCGGGAAGGCGAGGACGCCGAATAGGGCGACCGCCTGCACGAGTCCGCCCGGGTTGAGTGACCCGCTGCTGACACGCAGGCTTCCGACCAGGATGATGACGACGGTGGCGGCCTGAGGCAGGAACGAGAGAACGTCGTCGATGATGGCGTGCATGGTCTGTAGCCGCACGCGGGTCTTGCGGTGGCGGTCGACGACCTCGGCGAAGTGGTCGAGTTCGGCGTCTTCTCGTCCGAGCGTCTTGATGATCTGGCTGCCGGCGATGATCTCGGCCGCCGCAGCGGAGACATCTGCGTTCGCGGATCGTTCCGCGTCGGTCGCCCGCTCGAGCAGCGAGGCGGTGCTGAGCGTCGTGAGAGCGATCAGCGGAAGGAGCCCCATGGTCGTCAGCGTCAGGGGGATGTCGACGACCGACAGGCTCAGCACGGCGAACAACAACATGCTGAGCACACCGACGGTGAAGGGCAGCGGGTGGATGACCTCGGTGGCTGCGTGGGTGTCGGAGTCGAGGCGGGCCAACAAGTCGCCAGGGGCACGCGACTTGATGTGGTCGAGGGGCGTGCGTACGTAGCATCGTGCGATGCCCCGCTGGAGATCGGCCCTGGCGTTCGCAGCGGTCAGCCCGGCGAAGAAACGCCTGAAGATGACGCCGCCGGAGCGCACGACCATGACCCCGATGATGAGGGCGACGGCGGCCCACAGCCGCACGTCGCCACCGTCGTAGAGGGGGACGAGGGTGTTGTTTGTCGCCCAGCCGAGCACATTCGCCGAGGCCACGGATCCTGCGGCGTAGACCACCGACCCGGCCACGGCTATCGACAGCGAACGCCTCTGTGTGCGCGCGTATTCGGCGACCAGCCGAAGACCGTTCCGGATTGGAGTGCCCTGTTGCATGACCGCAGACGGTACGGCCTTTGCCCGTTTGTCGTCGCCCCTTTTTCATCTGGGCGACAAACATGGCCGGTGTGTGTTGGCTAGCTTGTTCGCGGGACAGATGGGGGTCCGAGGTGGCGAAGACACCACAGTTGTTCGTAGACGACGTGGTCCGGGGCGACTTGCCCCGCGTATGTGTGCTGAGTGGCGAGCCCTCCGAGGGCCATGTCGAGATCGAGGTTCGGACCGCGCTCTCGGGGGGTTGGTTGTGGTTCGCTCTCCTCTTGGGGCCGGTCGGCATCGGCCTGATCGTGTTGTTCTTGATGCTCGGCTCGACAATGTTGGTGCGATTACCGATGACCGAAAGATCTATCGATCGGTACTGCGACTCGCGGCGCCAAATCTGGTGGGCGGGTATCGCCTTCATAATGTGGGCCATAGCCGGCGTGGGGTTCGTCCAATGGGCCGATCGCACAAACGGACTACTCCGCCAGCTTGCCGTCGGGCTGTTCGTCGTGGGGTTGATCGCCATCGTCGTACGGATTCTCGCCTTTCAGTGGACCATCACGGTCACCCAGCTTCGGGTCCGGCTCGACGCCTCGCGTCGGTGGGTGACCATCGACAATGTC
>JAAETH010000725.1 GCA_024228575.1 Actinomycetes bacterium | reverse complement strand
TGACATCTACTTCGCCCTGAAGGCTGAGTCGAGCAACCATGGCGCCGTCGACTATGGCGCTCTGATCGATGGGCGCCCCCAGACACTCGCACCCAACCCCGACGGCGAGTATCAGCTCTTTCGGATCGGTGACGCCGTGGCGAGCCGCAATATCCACGCCGCCATCTACGACGCCCTTCGCCTGGTGAAGGACTTCTAGATGGCCGAGAATCCTGTACCTCGGCGCCGAGGACGTGGGGCTCGTATACGGGCTCGCCAAAGCGCAGTGACGCCTCGGCTGTCGACGATTCGCTACGGCCTCAAGCCAGTTGAGGTTGTCAGCGCTGACCAACTCGAGACGATTCACCGAGCATCGCTGAGGATCCTGGCTGAGGTTGGAATCGAATTCCGCGACGAGGTCGCGCTCGAGCAGTGGATCGAGGCCGGCGCCGATGTGCGGGGGGAGCGGGTTCATCTCGACGGCGAACTGGTCGAGGAGCTCCTTGGCTACGCGCCCGAGCGCTTCGAATTGACCGGGCGCGGTCCGGATACCCGATTCGAGATCGGCGTCGACACCATCGCGTTCTGTCCAGCGCACGGTCCTCCGAACATCCGAGACCTCGACGGCAGACGCCGGTTCTCGACGCTCGAAGATCTCCGCACGATCAACAAGATCGTGCAGATGAGCCCCGGCTTTCACATGGCATCGGGGTTCGCGGCTGAACCGATGGATATCCCTGTTCCTTGGAGACACCTCCACATCAACCACAGCAGCTTCGTCGAAACTGATCTCGCCACCTTTGCCATGGTCACTGGCGAGGAGCGGTCGCGTGACAGCATCGCGATGGGGGAGATTGTCTATGGTGCCAACTTCCTTCGCGACAATGTGGTGATGATGGGTCACATCTCGGGCAACTCGCCCCTGGTGTGGGACTCCACGATGCTCCAGGG
>JAAETH010000724.1 GCA_024228575.1 Actinomycetes bacterium | reverse complement strand
GCCGCTCAGCGAGAGACTCGCCGGGGCCCGTCGTCTCCTAGAACGTCTCCGGCGATTGTTCGAAGCCGTGCATACCGTTCGATGATGCGCAACAGGTCGCGGCCGTAGCCAAGGGCTGCCCGCCCAGGGTCACCGATAGGATCCCATGGCGTGTAGCGATACTTGTACCACACCTCGACGTCGTTCTCGTCCAGAAGCGGTTGACAGTAGTGGATGATGGGCGCATCGCCGACGACGTCATCTGGCCACGGTAACCATGCGGCGAGCATGGTCCGCTCAGCCGGGACGCCACGCTCGGCGAAGACCGCGGCAAACGCGAGCATGTCGCTCTCCCATGACCCAACTTCTTCCCGCAGCGCCACGGTCAGATCGATCCACCGCTGCATGATCGCGCGAAGATCAGACGTATGGATGAGGCATGGCCACGTGATTGGCGCCATATCTGAACTCGATACCGTGGAAAGGTCATCGATTGCGGTCTTCCAAGGGTCGTCGGGGCTCAGGGGTCCGAGGTCGTACCACCATTGGAACAGTGGTGCGCCTGGCGACGATCGTTGGTGGACCGGCGCTCGGAACACCATGTCGCAGTCCAGCAACAACACCGTGCCGACGGGACGCTCGTCCTCGAGCCATGCCTGTAGCGAAAGCAGCCGGTTCATGGGCACATAGCCCGT
>JAAETH010000723.1 GCA_024228575.1 Actinomycetes bacterium | reverse complement strand
TGGCTCCGCCGCAGGGGTTTGGCCTCGATCGCGTCGACTCCTCCGGGTTGGGCGTTCATGGCTGACCATTTGTGGTCGGAGTTCCAACGCCGCCAACAACTCCTCGAGGACTCCGACCTTGAGTGGTGGTGGGAACACCCCGACATCGGTCACCGGATTGTGGTGTCGGTTGATGAACTGATGCTGATCACCGGGGCCGCCACCAAAGACGACCTCACCCCGTTCCGTTCCCTGACAGGGGGGCGTCTCACCGAACTAGCGGCGGCATCTCGGTCGTGTGGGATGCACCTAGACATGGCCACCCAATACGGGATCGCCCAAGCCGGCGGCTCGTCAGGGTCGCTGATGAGGTTCAACCTGTCGGGGCGGATGGTCGTCGGTGCTTCCAACCCTGACGGCCTCAAAGCAGCCTTCGACGAACCAGTACCAGACCACATCGCGACCCATCTGTCGGGCACGATCCCCGGTCGTTGCCTGTACGCGCAACTGAACCGGCACCACGGCCAAGAAATCACGCCCGGCCAGATCTGGAACCTCACCCAAGACGACGCCGAAGCACTGGTTCCTAGTGAACCAACGCATCTGGTGCATGACTTCGACGCGGTCGCTGCGCTTCAACTCCTCGACGACACCCCAAAGACGAACAGTGGAAGGAATAGACGATGATGGGACACCGACTCGGCTTCAAAGGCTGGCTGCTGGCCTGGTCGGTAGGGATCTTCTATGCGCTGATGGTCCTCACCAGCCCAACCCAAGTGATCCCCGCCACCATGCACCTCCTCGCCGGAATCGTTGGTGCGGCCGACTCAGCTGGTGACCATGTCGGCGACGTCCACGAAGAATA
>JAAETH010000722.1 GCA_024228575.1 Actinomycetes bacterium | reverse complement strand
CTCCGGCTTGTCTGCCGCCATCGTCTACCGCGATAACAATCCCGGCGCCCGCGTGCTCATCCTCGACAACCACGACGAGTTCGGTGGTCACGCAAGACGAAACACATTCGACGTCGATGGCACAACCCTGATCGCGGGCGGTGGCACCTACGAGCTCGAAGCCCACCGGTGGGCCTCATCCCAGAGCGCAGCAATACTCGACCGCATCGGTCTCGATCCCGATCGACTCGCCGGTTACTGGCAGTCCGATCGAATCGAGAAGTTGGGCCTGACCGCGGGGTTCTTCAGCGACGAGACGAGTCATGGGGTGCCGTCGAGCTGGGCCCTCGACATGTACGCGAAGCCGTGGGGCGAGTTCTTCGCACAGACGAACCTGAGCCCCGACGTCGCCGCCGATCTGGCGCAGCTCTGCACGGCTCGCGAAGCTCCGACGGGTTTGCGTAGCGACGATCTGGCCGATCGCACCTACAGGCAATACATAGAGGACGATCTCGGGTTGTCGAACGACGCCACTCGATTCGCCGAGATCTACGTCAAGGACATGCTCGGTGCAGGAGCCGAGGCGCTCTCCGCCTCGGCCATGGTCGACTATGGGCCGGGTTTCGACTGGGCGGGTGGCGACTGGAGCCCCGACGAATCGCAGCGATACACCTACATGGCGGCGAGCCGATATCCCGACGGGATGCACACACTTGTCAGGGGCCTGCTAGCCGAGCTCATCCCGGCTGCGTTCAGCCGCACCGGCAGCCTCGACGAGCTGTTCCTCGCCGATGTCTGTGACGAGGCTTTCGAGTTGGGTCCGGTTCATCTTCGCCTCAACTCGACCGTGGTCCATGTCGAACACGACGGCGATCCCGACACCGCCGAGCGGGTCAACGTGGTCTACGTGAACGGTGACGCCGCCCACCGGGTGCACGCGCGCCAATTCATCATGGCCGGAGGGGGTTTCATCGCCAGGCGGGTCCTTCGCGACATGCCCGCGGAGAACCTGGCAGCGGCAACCGAAGCGGTTCACTGTCCGATGGTGTACACCAACGTGGCACTGAGGCGATGGACGTCGATCGCCGAAGCCGGCGTCTACTGGGGTGGGTTCACCGACTGGCCGTACCAGACGTTCATGCTCCAGCATCCGATCTACCCACCCGGTTGGGACGCCCCCTTCGACCCGGACGAGCCGATCACGGTGATGTTGACCGGGGGAGCGGTCGGCCAGGGTGCAACTGCTCTCGAGCAGGCGATCGCCGGTCGTACGGCGCTCGAAGCCACCAGCCGAGAGACACACGAGGAGGGCGTGGCGAACCTTCTCGAGCGGATGTTCGGCGCCACGGGTTTCCAGCGCTCCGATATCGCCGCGATGACAATCAACCGGTTTGGTCACGGCTACGGGTTCTTCGAGGGCCCCGACGAGGACGGCGCCCACAGACGAGCACGCCGGAGTTGGGGTCGCATCTCGATCGCCCACAGCGACTCCCAAGGTGAGGTGTGGGCCCATTCCGCCATCGATGCAGGACACCGCGCTGCGACCGAGCGTCTCGACCACGGCTGAGGAGCCGCGCCCCTAGCCGCCCAACGCACCTGCCCGCTGGCCGGGTCTCGCGGTCAGCCGGTGAAACCCGACCGGCGGTATACCTCTGTGCCCGCAACGACGGTGAGCTCGATCTTCGCGGCATCGATCTTGTCTGCATCGATCTCGAGGATGTTGCGGTCGACGATGACGTAGTCGGCCTGTTTTCCGACCTCGATGCTGCCTGTGCTGTTGTCGTGTCCGAGTGTGTATGCGGCGTTGATGGTCATCAGCGCGATGGCGGTCTCGACATCGGGTAGCGGGTTTGTGTCGCGGGTCAGCGAGCGCTCGATCGTGCCGAAGGGCGAGAGGGGTCCGGCATCCCAATCGCTCGAGAGGGTGACGGTTGCGTTGGCATCGACAAGGGTCCGTGTGGGAATGAGGTCGAGAGCGCGGTCGCCGATGAATTCGGTGAGGTAGCGGTGATAGCCGGTGTCGACGGCGTCGGGGTTGAGTTGGAAGTCGGCCACGACGCCGAGTTCGGCGAATCGATCGACATCGTCGGCGTGGACGAGGAACACATGGGTCAACCGGTGGCGTCGATCCGCGATTGCGTCGGGTTTGTCGTCGATGGTTTCGATCGCATCGAGGGCCGTTCGCGCGGCGCCGTCGCCGATGACGTGGAAGTTGATGCGGTAGCCGAGTTGGTGAAGCTCGTTTGTGTAGGTGTCGAGCTGGTCGGGCTGGAAGTAGGAGAAACCCGACGGATAGTCCTCGTCGACCGCAACGTCGTAAGGGGTGACGAGGGCGGCCGTGCCGAGGTCGAGGATGCCGTCGATGTAGACCTTGGCGGTGTTGAATCGGAGCATGGCTTCGGGGTCGTCGGAGAAGCGCGCCTCGAACTCGGCGAGTTGTTCATCGACGTCGAGGTCCGGGTAGACGTAGAGGGAGTTGACGGCTCGTACCGTGAGGGTGCCCCTGCCCTCGGCCAGTGACCACGCAGCCGGGTGGTTCTGGCCCCAGTATCCGCCCGCATCGCTGATGGTGGTGACGCCGTTCCGGGCGAGTTCATCGAGTGCGACGAGCAGGGCCTCGTAGTTGGTTTCGTCATCGGTAGCCGCAGCGTTGCGGACAAGCTGCTGAGCATCCTCGAGGAGCAGGCCCGTGAGCCGACCATCGGCATCGCGGTGGAGGATGCCGCCCTGCGGGTCGATCGCATCGGTGGTGATACCGGCCGCCTCCAGGCCCAACGAGTTCGTCCACACGGCGTGGCCGAGGTCGTCGAGGATGAGAGCGGGCCGGTCGGGGATCGCCCGGTCGAGCAGGTCGATCGGCAGCTCGTCGGTGTCGCGAAGGCCGAACAACGAGGGACCCGCAGCGCGAACCCAGTCGGTGTCGTGTTGCTCCTCGGCGCAATCACGGGCGAGGGATTCGTAGTCGGCGAGTGGGCGTCCGGCGGGCCAGAGGCACAAGCCGTGGTTGATCCCCGCCTCTGGTACGTGGACATGGGGATCCTGGAATCCGGGCAGCACGAGGCGGCCGTCGGCGTCGATGGTTGCCGCGTCCTGGCCTGCGGCGGCGAAGACTTCGTCGTCGGTTCCTACGGCGATGATGTTGCCGTCTCGGTCGTAGGCAAAAGCCTCGGCCCACGATGTGGCCTTGTCGACGGTGTAGATCACGGCGTTGTGAACAACCGTCACGTCGGCATCGGTCGGTGTGGTCCGCACCGACTCCTCCAAAGGGCTGGGGTCCTCAGAGGAACACGACGTGGCGAACGCCAGCACCGCTACCAACAGCGACAGGCGATGCCTGCGGATTTGTGGTCGCATCGCCAAGATCCTAGGCCCACCCGCTGGTTCGGCCCATGACATCTCACATTCTCGACGTAGGTATTGAGCCACAACCGTGCCAAGCTGGTCGAGTCCGAAACCGACATACTTCGCGAGGTGGTGATGGCGTTCGATCCGGGCTGGCTGCAACCGGTGCTGAAGCGCACGCTTGGTCCATTGTCCAGGCGGATCTGGGACATCGACATCATCGGTGAGTCCAATATCCCGTCGTCGGGACCGGCACTGATCGCCCCGAACCACATAGCGTTCATCGATTCGATCTTCATGGCCGTGCTGCTCGAGCGAGAGGCCGTCGGTGTGGGAAAGGCCGAGTACATGGACAGTTGGAGGACGCGATATCTCCTCCCCGCTGTGGGGATGATTCCACTCGACCGTTCCGGAGGAGAAGCCAGCGAGGGGGCGATGGGCCAGGCCGACGAGATCCTCGCTGCGGGGCGGTTGTTCGTGGTCTTCCCCGAAGGAACACGCAGCCGCGATGGCCATCTGCATCGTGGACACACCGGCGCCGCTCGCCTGGCGCTGAAAGCCCGGTGCCCGATCATCCCGGTCGGGATCAGCGGAACCGATGCAATCCAGCCGGTCGACAAGGTTCTTCCCAAGACGGGGGTGCGGGCCGAGATCCGCATCGGCAAACCGATCTCGACCGAGCCATACGTCGACTCCACGACCGAGCGCGGCGCACTGTTGCGTCAGATCACCGACGAGGTGATGACCGAGATCAGCGGGCTTTCGGGTCAGACCTACGTCGATTGGTACTTCGGCGAGGAGCCGTCGTGAGGTGCACGAATCGGCTCGGTCGCCCGGATAGATCGATGCCGGGCCCGCCGACCATTCCCCAAGTGAGGGCCACACATGAGAGCAGTTGTCTATGACACGTACGGATCGCCGAACGTCTTGGGTGTGGACGACGTTCCCGTTCCGACTCCAGCCGCAGACCAGGTGCTCATCGAGGTTGTCGCCACCTCGCTGAACCTGACCGACTGGGAGGGTCTTCGAGGTTCACCGCTCTATGCCCGTATCGGTGGGTTGCGTTCGCCAGCGCGCCAGATCCTCGGCTCAGACATTGCCGGGCGGGTTGTTGCCGTAGGAGCGAAGGTCACGCGATTCCAGCCCGGCGACGAGGTTTACGGTGACAACCTCCAACTCAAGGGCGGATTCGCCGAGTTCGCCGTCGCACCCGAGTCGGCGCTAGCGGCGAAACCCCCTGAGCTGACATTTGCCCAGGCGTCGACGATCCCCCAGGCGGGAGCGATTGCAATACAAGGCACAGCGCGTGCCGGGCCTGGCCGGCGGGTGCTGATCAACGGAGCGGGCGGGGGTACCGGCACCTTCGCGATCCAGCTCGTCAAGAGGTCCGGCGCCCACGTGACCGGAGTCGACAACGCCGAGAAGCTCGACTTCATGCGATCGCTCGGAGCCGATGACGTCATCGACTATCGCAGCGAGGACTTCACCGAACGCGAGCAGCCCTACGACCTCATTCTCGACCTGGTCGGGCATCGCTCGGTGCTGGCTTGTCGTCGGGTGCTCGCCCCTGGTGGCCGTTATCTATGGGTCGGTGGCAGGGTGCGGTCGCTACTTCGAGTCTTGACCGTCGGAACGATCGCCGGGCGGCTGACAGGTCGCAGGATGGGTCTGTTGGCGGTGAAGGATGGCCCGGATCACTTCGGGCCGCTGGGCGAGTGGTGTGCCGCAGGTGAGGTGGACATTCATATCGACCGGACCTTCGCGCTCGACGACGTGCCAGAGGCGCTGGCCTATCTCGGCGAGGGTCACGTCCTCGGAAAGGTTGTTGTCGAGATCTCCTGAGCAGGCGCTGGTCAGAGAAAGGTGACTCGATCGCCGGTTCTGATGGTTCCAGGTGTGGTGACCGTCGCGTAGACACCGACGTTCTGGTCGAGTTCGCTCACGATGTGGCGAAGAACGCCACGGTCCTGTGGAATCGACTCGTTCACCTCGCGCGACACCATGACGCACCGGGGGCACGGCATTGCGAACTCGACGACGGCCGAGCCGATCTGGGCCGATCGGCCTGCCCATTCGAACTCGGGGTGGCCCGGACCGTCGGTCGATTCATCACCCGCGTCGATCACGAACGAGGGACGGAACCTGCGCACATCGATGCCCGAATCG
>JAAETH010000721.1 GCA_024228575.1 Actinomycetes bacterium | reverse complement strand
GGGTAGCTCCCAGAGCGGTGCGGACGGCGTTCTCGCGACGGCGTCCCTCGCCGCGGACCAGGAAGAGGTTGGTGACGTTGGCGCAGGCGATCAGCAAGACGAAAACGACCGTGCCCAGGAGAATCCACAGACGCGCCTTGACCTCGCCCACCAGGTCGTCGCGGAGCCTGCTCACCAAGGGCGTGAAGCCGGACCGCTCGAGGGCCGCGGCCGCGTCCTGATCGGGGAAGGTCACCACCGGATTGCCGAGTATCTGCTCGAGGTCGGCGCGTGCGGTCTCCTCGCTCACGCCGTCGCGCAGCCGCGCCACGGCCCGCATGCCGAACGAACCCAGCTTGGTGTCTTCGGGATCCAAGGTCATGGGCAGCCAGAGCTCCACCTGCTCCGACGGGAACTCGAAGCCCGGAGGCATCACGCCGACCACCTCGCGGCTGACCCCGTCGAGCTCGACCAGGCGCCCGAGGACGCTGTCGGAGCCACCGAAATGGCGTTGCCAGAGGCCGTCGGTCAGGATCACTACCGGCGGCGCTCCGGGAGCCTCGTCACCATCGTCGAAGGCCCGTCCGAGCACCGGGAAGACCCGCAGCACGGAAAACAGTGAAGCGGTTACCGTCCCCTGGCCGAGGCGTTCCGGATCGCCGGATCCGGTGAGACTCACGGTCCCCTGGTCGTAGGCGGCGATGCCCTCGAGCGTGTGGTTGTCGGCGCGGTAGCGCAGAAACGTGGCGTCGGACTGTCCCATCTCGTCGAGGTCGAGGCCGGGAGCGGCATGGGAGGCGACGATCAGGCGCTCAGGCTCGGGATAGGGCAGGGGCCGCAGCAGGACGGCGTTGACCACACCGAAGATGGTAGTAGTGGCGGCGATGCCCACGGCCAGGGTGAGCACCGAGATCAGGGTGAATCCTGAGGTCTGGGCGAGTCTGCGGATAATACGGCGTGGGCGGGTCATGTTCTCCTCCTGCTGATCTTGTGGATCGCGATCTCGAAAGGACTAAACGCCCCAGTCGCCGAGAAGTTCCGCCTGCGCTCGCATGTCTTGCCGGACAGGAAGCCCGGATTGAAGCATTACTCCCGGCGACCCTCCGGCAGATCGCGCTCGCCCGCCCGCCCGATCTGTTGGAGATCACCGGAGAGCTCGATTCCGGCTACTCGAGCTCCGTCGTCTACTGGCTCGACCGCAGCGGCGGGCGGCCGGCGCTGGTGGTCGACCATCCGATGGGTTACTGAGGCCCGCCTCGTCAAGCTCCTCCGCGGCGGCAGCCGGGCCGGCGGCGCTGGACTCGCTAGCTGTCTCGCTAGAACCGAATCGGTTCTTCGAAGGCCCCGAAGACCTGCTTCAGCGTCGCACAGACCTCGCCGACGGTGGCGTAGACCTCGACGGCGTCCATGATCGACGGCATCACGTTGCCGCCGGCCGCCGCGGCCGAGCGCAGCCGCTCGAGCGCCGCGTCGACGGCGACGCCGTCGCGCTCGTCGCGGATCTTCTTGAGCTTCTCGAGCTGCTTGGCGGCATCGTCCTCCTGGTAGGGATGGAACTCGATGTCCGGCGGCTCCTCGTCTTCGACGAAGCAGTTGACGCCGACCTTGTCTATCGCGCCGGAACGGATCTGCTTCTCGCGCTCGTAGGCCTGACGGTTGACCTCGGCCTGCACCCAGCCCTCGGCCACCGCTCTTACGATGCCGCCCCGCGACTCGAGGTCGGCCATGACTTCGACGATCCGCTTCTCCATCTCGTTGGTCGTGCTCTCGACGAAATAGGACCCGGCCAGGGGATCGACGGTGTCGCGCAGCCCGGTCTCGTGGGTCAGGATCTGCATGGTGCGCAAGGACAGGTGCGCGGCGTGCTCGCTGGGGATGGTGTAGGCCTCGTCGTAGCAGCACAGGGCCATGGTCTGGGTACCGGAAAGGGCGCTGGCCAGGGCGTAGTAGGCGCCGCGGACGATGTTGTTCTCCGGCTGCTGGACGGTGAGCCCGCCGCCGCCGCCGCCGGCGATCATCTTGAGCTGCATCGAGCGCGGGTTCTTAGCGCCGTAGTCCTGTTTCAGGATCTTCGCCCACAGCCGCCGGCCGGCGCGGAACTTGGCGACCTGCTCCCAGAGGTTGCCGTGGATGTCGAAATTGAACGACAGCCGGCCGGCGAAGGCGTCGACGTCGAGGCCGCGCTCGAGCACGTGGTCGATATAGGCTCTGGCGATCGCCAGGCCGTAGGCCATTTCCTGGGCCGGCGTCGCCCCGGATTCCCGGATGTGGTAGCCGCAGATCGACACCGGGAAGTACTTGGGAACGTTCTTGGCACAGAACTCGATGGTGTCGCCGACCAGGCGGATCGAGGGCTCGACCGGAAAGATCCAGGTGCCGCGAGCGATGATCTCCTTCACGATGTCGTTCTGAGCCGTGCCGCGCAGCTCCGCCAGGTCGAAGCCCCGCTTGCGGGCCATGGCGAAGTACATCGCCATGATCGGCGCCGCGGCGCCGTTGACGGTCAGAGATACGGTGATCTTGTTGAGGTCGATGCCGTCGAAGGCCTGCTCCATGTCGGCCAGGGTGTCGACCGCCATGCCCACCCGGCCGACCTCGCCCTCGGCCATGGGATCATCGGAGTCGAGGCCGCATTGGGTGGGCAGGTCGAAGGCCACGTTGAGCCCGGTCTGGCCGTGGCGGATGAGGTAGAGGAAGCGTTGGTGGGTTTCAGCGGCGGTGCCGAAGCCGGAGTATTGGCGCATGGTGAACGGACGCCGGCGGTACATCAGGGGATGGATGCCGCGGGTGAAGGGATACTCGCCGGGCCGGCCGATGCCGCCAGAGCCGCCGCTCGCTTCCACGTCCTCGGCCGAGTAGACCGGCTTGATTTCCAGCCCGGATTCCCACACCACGCTGTTCATGTCCGAGCGCGCCTCCGGCGCGGCGCTGTCGCCCGCGGCCCGCGGTTTTTCTTTTTGCTTCGGCTCGCTCACGGCTGTCCTGTCGCTCACGGTCGAGTCCTTTCGCGGATGAAGTCGGCGATGGCGTCGAAGGGCGAACCGAGGGCGAAGACCTCGGCCACGCCGAGC
>JAAETH010000720.1 GCA_024228575.1 Actinomycetes bacterium | reverse complement strand
CGTCGGGGCGTCCGACAAGGCCGGCGTCGCCGATGTGATCCTCGAGGCCGCGCTGACCACAATCGTCGACTGTGAAGACTCGGTTGCAGCGGTCGACGCCGAGGACAAGATCGTCACCTATCGCAACTGGATGGGCTTGCTCGATGGCTCCCTGACCGCCGAGGTTTCCAAGGGTGGCTCGTCGTTCGCGAGGACGCTCGACCCAGATCGGGTCTACACGTCGCCCGATGGTGGCGAGTTGACGTTGCCAGGGCGTTCGTTGCTGCTGGTTCGCAACGTGGGCCACCTGATGACCAGCCCAGCGGTTCTCGATGGCGACGGTCGGGAGGCCCCCGAGGGTGTACTCGATGCTGTGTTCACCGTCCTGGGTGCCGTCCGGGCCGGCCGATCGAGTCCGGCTGGAGAGGTCGGACCGGTCCACGTCGTCAAGCCGAAGATGCACGGACCGGCCGAGGTCGCCTTCGCCGACCGACTGTTCTCGCGGGTCGAGGACCTCTACCAACTCGATCGCAACACCATCAAGGTCGGTGTCATGGACGAGGAACGGCGTACGACGCTGAACCTCGCCGAGTGCATTCGGGCGGTGAAGGACCGGATCGTGTTCATCAACACCGGCTTCCTGGATCGGACCGGTGACGAGATACATACCTCGATGGCTGCGGGTCCCATGGTCCGCAAGGCCGATATGAAGGCAGAGCGGTGGATCCAGGCCTACGAGCAATGGAACGTCGACGTTGGATTGCGCTGCGGATTGGTCGGTAGGGCCCAGATCGGCAAGGGCATGTGGGCGGCACCCGACCTGATGGCCGACATGCTCGATCAGAAGATCGGCCACCCCGAGGCCGGCGCCAACTGTGCGTGGGTGCCCTCGCCGACAGCCGCAACCCTGCACGCCATTCACTATCACCGGGTCGATGTGGCCGAAGTTCAGGCGGGTTTGGCTGCGGGTGGTCCGAGGGCTTCGCTCGACGAGCTGTTGCAGATTCCGGTCGCAGCCGATCCGCAATGGTCCGAAGACGAAATCCAGGACGAGCTCGACAACAATGCTCAGGGCATCCTCGGCTACGTGGTGAGGTGGGTCGACCAGGGAGTCGGCTGTTCAAAGGTGCCCGACATCCACGACGTGGGCCTGATGGAGGACAGGGCGACCTGTCGTATCTCCAGCCAGCACATCGCGAATTGGCTGCGCCACGGGATCGTCGACGTCGACAGGGTTCGGTCGACTTTTGAGCGCATGGCCACCGTCGTCGACCGCCAAAACGACGACGATCCCGACCATGTACCCATGGCGCCGACCTTCGACGGTGTCGCTTTTTGTGCTGCATGCGACCTGGTGTTCAGCGGAACAGAACAGCCGTCTGGATACACCGAGCCGATCCTGCACGCGCGCCGCGCGGAACGTAAACGCCAACTGGGAGACAACACATGAGCACGCTCACGATCGATCAGGCTCGCACCATCATCAGGGTGGGACATGAGAAGGGCACGGCCGAGGGCATGAACCCACTTGCCATCCTTGTGCTCGATGCGGGAGGGCATCCGATGGCTTTCGAACGCCAGGACGGCACCCCGTTCGGGCGTTTCGACGTTGCCTTTGGCAAGGCCAGGGGTGCATTGGCGATGGGTGTCAGTTCGCGGGTCCTTGGCAACATGGCGCTCGACCGGCCCCACTTCATGAACGGTCTGGTCGGCGCCACGGGTGGTGCCATCGTCCCTGTTCCAGGTGGAGTCATCGTGACCGATTCCGACGGAAACCATCTTGGTGCTGTCGGCATCAGCGGCGACAGCAGCGACAACGACGAGTTGTGTGCCGTCGCGGGCATCGAAGCGGCGGGCCTCACCGCAGGCGTGTGACCCTTCGCGTTCAGCCGCCCGAACGCTCCGTTTGGGTCGTCTACCGTGTGGCCTCCATCCAGAACCCACCTTCGAGGTCGACGCTTCGTGGCAGATGAGAACATCACACGGGAGTACGCCCACGCCGTACCGCTGAACGCCATCTCGGCATTCGGTCTTGGCCCCTTCGGCGCGCGAGGCGAGAGGCGTGAGCGCGATCTCTCGTACGAGGCGACCTCGCAGCAGGGTCTGGCGGTCGCCTACAACACGTCGGGTTTGGTGGTGCGCCAACTCGTCGAGCTGATCTGGGCGCACGGGGGCCGCATGGACGCCGAGCAGCTCCGAGCGCAGACGGCGCCTGCGGATCCGGCACTGCTGTCGGTCGAGATCGAACGCGCAGTGGTCGCCCGCCTGTTCGAGGACCGAGGTGATGGTTCGGTGGAGCTGGGCGAAACGTTCTCGGAGTATCTTGCTCCGTTCGAGTTGGGCTTGACCGACACGAAGTCACTGACGAGCGATGCGATGGGCGCGATCTGTCGCAACCTCGGTGTGGAAAACCCGATCCCGACCCGAAAGGCCGAGCGGGTTGCGGCGATCATCGCTGCGTTCGACGCTCCCGGTGCCACCGAAGGGCTCGAGGCGAAGGTTGGCCCGGTCGCTTGGAAACTGTTTCACGACATTGTCGACTCGGCCGGAACGGGAATCGCACACGCGTCGAGCGTCGGGATCCACGGCAACATCCACGCTGTGGGACCGTCCCCGTTCAGCAACCGGATTTCCCACGAGGGAGCCACAAAGGCCCTCCACGACCTCGCTTGTCACGGCCTGATCGGAGTCGAGAGTTGGGAGGGTCAGGTGTGGATCTGGGCTGAGGCGTACCGGGTTCTCGGTCGGCCGATCTATCGCGATTGGTCGATGGCGCCGCGCCCAACCCCCGTCAGGATCGATTCGGGGACGGCCGCAGTTCCCGAGGTTGTCACGGCGATGACGGCGGCGTTGGAGCACTGGGACGAGATTGCGCCAAAGGTCCTGAAGAACGACGAACCCAGATTGGCAAAGGCGGCAGTGGCCGCCCTGGCGAGGACAACCGGGGTGTCGACAACCACCGCAGAGCTGCTGTCGGGCGTGGCGATCAATCACGGCTTGTTGCTGCGGAACGTGACGGGTGCCTCGGGTCGCGGCCGCAACCGCCGAGTCGATGCGGTGTGGAGACCCGATCCACAGCTTGTCGAGGTGTGGAAGTCCCTCTCGACCGCACAACGATGGGCCCTGATCGTGAGCGGCTGGAGCAGTCCGGTCGATCGCAGCCACCGATCTCAGCTCCAGGTCAACAGGCATCTGGTCGCGTGGGAACTGGCCGACCTCGAGCCGGGGCTCGGGTTTGACGACACCGCCACCTTCGGCCAATGGCTGGGAGACCACTATTGCGACCTGGGTCATTGCGACGCGGTTGCCGAGGTGATCGAGGAACTGCGGGTGCTGGGTCTGGTGCCGGCCCAGGGTGCTTTCGGGTTCACCGATGTGGCGAGGGCCCTGCTCGCCGATCCGGCGAGTGCCGAAGACGCTTTCGGGGGCAGCGTCGACGAGGTGATCGTTCAGCCCGACATGACAATTGTTGTACCGCCGGATCTCGATGCCGAACTGGCCTCTCGTCTGCGCGAGATCTCGGTCGTCGACAGCGAGGGTGCGGTCACTGTCCTGCGCCTCGACGAGACTCGAATCACCAAACGTTGCCAGGCGGGAACAAGCGCCGAAGACATCGTCGGTTTCCTGGCCGACGTCAGCAGCGTCGAGCTGTCCGACGGTGTGATCCATCTCGTGCGCGACGCAGCCGACAAGGCCAATCGTGTGTCGATCCTGGAAGCGACCTCCCTTGTGGTGACGGCCGACCCAGGAGATCTCCAGGTGGCGATGTCGCTCAAGTCGGCCAAGCTGACCAAGGTCGCCGATACGGTCGCGATCTCGCCCCTGACACCGGCGAGGCTCCGCCAGGCGCTCGATCGGCGAGATCTGCATCCCAAGATCGTCACCATCGGTGAACAACCTGCGGCGCGCACGGCCAGCGACGAGGCCGAAGTGCTGGCTCGCCGGGCCGAGGAGTTGAGGCGCTACGTAGCCCGAAGCCCCAACCGTCACACGTCGGCGATCGCCGACAGGTTGGACCAGAACGCAGCGGAACTTGCCGATGTCGGTGGAAGGCTCACGGTGTCGGGCCCCCTGGTTCTGACACCCGACATCGTCGAGGGTGTCTGAGGTGAGTTCACAACCGACTGGGTCGCTGATCGTGCAGAGCGACATGACGGTCCTGCTCGAAACAGCATCACCCGGAGCCGATGTTGCCCGTGAGGCTCTGGCTCGTTTCGCCGAGCTCGAGAAGGCGCCGGAGCACGTTCACACATACCGCATCACGCCGCTGTCGTTATGGAACGCAGCGGTGGCCGGTGTCGACGCCGACGATGTCACGTCGTTGTTGGCGAGTCATACGAAGTACCCGGTGGCCGACGTCGTGTATCAGGAGATCGAGGACCTGATGTCGCGGTACGGGCGGCTCTGGCTGATTCGCGACAGTGGCGACCTGGTGCTGGCCTGCGATGACCCCGATCTGTTGACCGAGGTTGCGAACGACAAGGCGGTTGCATCCCTGTTGGGTCGGCGACTGAGCGATAACGGCTTTCATGTTCGCGACGGTGATCGGGGTGTGCTCAAGCAGGTGCTCTTGTCGGTGGGTTGGCCGGTCGCCGACGAGGCGGGGTACGAGGAGGGTGCGGCCCTCGAACGCTGCCAATTCCTGGCCGAGTTGCGTCCCTATCAAGTCGATGCTCTCGAGGCGTGGTGGCGTGAAGGCACGACACTCGGAGGCAGTGGTGTGGTCGCGCTTCCGTGTGGCGCCGGCAAGACCGTTGTGGCCCTGGCTGCCCTCGTCCAGGCCGGCACCCAGACGCTGGTTGTCTGCACCACGGTTTCGGCCATCCGCCAATGGATTCGGGAGACTGTAGAGAAGACATCGCTGACCGAGGACGATGTGGGGGAGTGGTCTGGGCTGCGCAAGCAGATCCGCCCCGTCACCTTTGTCACCTACCACTCGTTGACATGGGCCGATCGTGATGTGGACCCCGACGCCGACATCGAGGTGAGGCACCCGAACCTCGCCATCTTCGGCGCCCAGGATTGGGGCCTCATCGTGTACGACGAGGTGCACCTGCTGCCGGCGCCCGTGTTCAGGGCCACGGCGAGGATCCAGGCCGTTCGTCGTCTGGGTCTGACGGCGACGCTGGTCCGCGAGGATCACCGGGAGGGCGACATCTTCTCGTTGATCGGACCCAAACGGTACGACGCCCCCTGGAACGAGCTCGAGGGGCAGGGTTGGATCGCGCCGGCGACCTGCACCGAGATACGGGTTCCGATGTCGCCAGAGTGTCGCAGCGAGTACTCGGCGGCCGAACCGAAGCAGCGTCATCGGATCGCCGCGACATCGTCGTCGAAGGTAGAGGTGGCCGAACAGCTGGTGGCCCGTCACCCCGACGAACAGATCCTGATCATCGGTCAGTTCGTCGAGCAGCTTGCCGAGATCGCCGAACATCTCGACGTACCCCTGCTGACCGGGCGAACAGCTCAAACGAAGCGCGATCGCCTGTTCGGGGAGCTGAGGTCGGGTGAGCTGAAGGTGCTGGTGGTTTCGAAGGTCGCCAACTTCTCGATCGACCTTCCCGACGTGAGTGTCGCCATCCAGGTCTCGGGCCAATACGGCAGTCGCCAGGAGGAAGCCCAGCGGTTGGGTCGGATACTGCGACCAAAAGTCGACGGAGGGCAGGCCCACTTCTACACATTGGTGTCTGCGGGGTCTGACGAGACGGGGTTCGCCCGCAAACGGCAGCGTTTCCTGGCCGAGCAGGGATATGCCTACTCGATCGTTGAATGGGAGAACTCGTAGCCGGGCGCCATGTGATGCCGACGTCGGCCGATCTGGCCGATATGTTCGACCCGATGGAGTTCGACCTGTCCCAGACCGACACCTTGTTGACCACCACACGAGCCGTGCGCAAGCGGCTCGATCTCGAACGTGATGTGCCCGACGATGTGATTCTCGAGTGCCTCCAGCTGGCGATCCAGGCGCCGACCGGGTCGAACCTCCAGGGGTGGCGATGGCTCGTTGTGCGAGATCCGGCGAAGAAACAGGCCCTGGCCGACATCTACAACGGGGCGGGTGGCGAATACTTCGACTCGCGGCGAGAGACCGTCGACAGCACAACCCAGACCGGCCGGGTGGTCGACTCGGCTCTCTACCTGGCCGACCACATGGCCGAGGTTCCCGTTCTGCTGGTGCCGATGATCGTCGGTCGTGGGCTCGACGGCACCACCGCAGCGGCGGCGGGACTGATGGGATCGATCATGCCCGCCGTCTGGAGTTTCCAGCTCGCCCTTCGGTCGCGGGGTCTCGGGACCTGTCTGACCACCATCCACCTTCACCGCGAGGAAGAGGCCGCTGCGCTGCTCGGTATCCCCGAAGAGGTGACCCAATGTGCGCTCCTGCCGGTTGCCTACACGGTGGGGACAGAGTTCAAGGCTGCTGGCCGCGGCCCGGTCAGCGACATCACCTATCTCGACACGTACGGATCGCCAATCCTCGGCTGAGACGGTCCTTTACACTGGTGCGATGCCTTCGGAAGCACTGCTCGCATGGACCAGCTACGACGCGGTTCTGTTCGACCTCGACGGGGTGGTGACCCCTACCGCCGAGATCCACGAGCGGGCGTGGGCCGAGTTGTTCGCCGACTACGACTACACCCCTGCCGACTACCTGGCCTACATCGACGGCAAACCCCGCTACGACGGTGTTGCCTCGTTCCTCGAGTCTCGCGATGTTCAGCTGCCCTGGGGCGACCCCTCCGACGCGCCGGGCAGCGACACCGTCTGCGCCATGGGCAACCGCAAGAACGGCAACTTCAACGAGATTCTCGCTCGCGACCACATCGCCCCGTATCCGGGGACGGTCGAGGTCATCGAGCTGCTCGACCGCCACGAGGTCGCCCAGGCGATCGTGTCCTCCTCGAAGAACGCCAGGTCGGTGTTGGCTGCGGCAGGAATGGGCGATCAGTTCGAGACCGTCGTCGATGGTGTCACCGCTGTCGACGAACACCTGGCGGGCAAGCCGGCACCCGACATGTTCCTGCTCGCCGCAAGACGCCTGGGCATTTCACCGGGCCGATGTGTTGTGGTCGAGGACGCCGTCGCCGGTGTTGCCGCCGGTGTCGCGGGAGGTTTCGGGTACGTGCTCGGAGTCGACAGGGGAGGGAACCGCAAGTCGCTCGACGAAGCCGGGGCCACCGCAGTGGTCGACGATCTCGGCGAGACCCTGACCTGAGCTCACGGAACTGACAGGAGACGAGCAATGCGATACACATCTGTCCCAGATCCGTTGCCCCAGCACCGGTTTCCAGCAGACCCATGGCGGCTGGTCGAGACCGAGCCAGGTCACACCGATCTGGGTCTGACCGAGACCCTGTTCGCCAACTGCAACGGCTACATCGGCATGCGGGCCAACCCCAGCGAGGGGCGTGAGGCTCACACCCACGGCACCTTCCTGAACGGGTTCCACGAGACCTGGCCGATCCAGCACGCCGAGGCTGCTCACGCCTTTGCGAAGACCGGTCAGACCATCGTCAATGTGCCAGACGCGAAGCTGATGAAGTTGTACATCGATGATGAACCACTTCTCCTGGCCGATGCCGATCTCGACCACTACGAACGGGTGATGGATTTCCGGACGGGCTGGTCGTATCGCGACGTCACATGGCGTTCGCCGGCCGGCAAACGCATCAAGGTGCGGTCGACGCGAATGGTCAGCCTCGTCCATCGTCACATTGCGGTGTTGACGTTCGAGATCGAGTTGCTCGATTCGGCGGCACCCGTGGTTGTGTCATCACAGCTGCTGAACCGCCAGGATGGCGAGGACGAGTACCACGTCCGTTCTGCGGCACTTGGTGAGGGTGTCGACCCGCGAGAGGCCAGGAGGTTCGATCGCAGGGTTCTGGTTCCGCGGCTTCGAGACTGCGGCGAATTGGGCACCCTGCTCGGATACCGGACCGCCAACAGCGAGATGACGCTCGCCTGTGCATACGAACACGAGATCGATACTTCGTGCGAGTACACCGTCGAGACCGATGTCGAGACCGACCTGGGCAAGACGGTCTTCTCGATCAACGCGGTCGCCGGGTCGCCGATCCGAATCACGAAGTACGTCTCCTACCACTCGTCTCGCGGTGTTCCCGTCGAGGAACTCGCCGACCGTTGCACGCGAACGATCAAGCGGGCTCGCCAGACGGGTCTCGAACAACTCCGGGCCGATCAGCGACAGTGGCTCGACGAGTTCTGGGACAGTGCCGATATCGAGATCGAGGGTGACGATGTCGCCCAGCAGGCCATTCGTTGGAACCTCTTCCAGCTGGCGCAGGCGTCGGCTTGTACCCACGAACATGGCATTGCGGCGAAGGCCGTGACCGGTGGGGGTTACGACGGCCACTACTTCTGGGACACCGAGATCTATGTGGTGCCGTTCCTCGCCTACACCAATCCCGAAGCCGCACGAAAGCTGCTGCGTTTCCGGTGGCGCATGCTCGACGACGCCCGCAACAGGGCCGCCGAGCTGAGTCAGGACGGTGCCCTGTTCCCGTGGCGCACCATCAACGGCGAGGAAGCCTCTGCCTACTACGCGGCGGGCACGGCGCAGTACCACATCAATGCTGCCGTGGTTCAGGCGCTCGAGCGGTACTACCAGGCGACGGGCGACATGGATTTCCTCTCCCAGGAAGGGGCCGAGATCCTGGTGGAAACCGCCCGACTGTACGAGGACCTCGGCTTCTACTCGAGCAACAGTCACACGGCGTTCAAGATCCACAGGGTGACGGGGCCCGACGAGTACACAACCGTCGTCAACGACAACCTCTACACGAACGTCATGGCCCGGTTCAACATGCGGTTTGCGGCCAACACCGTCGGAATGCTGAAGACGGAGTTGCCGGAGGCCTACGAAGCTCTGAAACGCAACACCGGGCTCGAGGACGAAGAGCTGGCCAGATGGCACATGGCGGCGGACGCCATGTATCTGCCCTTCGACGAGGGGTTGGGAATCCATCAGCAGGACGCCAACTTCCTGGACCTCGAACCGTGGGACTGGAAGGACACCCCACCCGACAAGTACCCGCTGCTGCTGAACTTCCACCCGCTCGTCATCTACCGCCACCAGGTCTTGAAGCAGGCGGACGTCGTGCTTGCGATGTACCTGCGCGGCGAACACTTCAGCGACGAGCAGAGGCGGCGAAATTTCGACTACTACGACCCGATCACCACCGGCGACTCGTCGCTGTCTGCGTGTATCCAGTCGGTCATGGCCGCCCAGGTCGGGTACGACGAGTTGGCGTACAAGTATTTCCAGCACGCCTTGTATCTGGACCTCGTCGACACCCAGGGGAACACTTCGGAAGGTGTGCACCTCGCCAATGCGGGTGGTGTGTGGCTCGACCTTGTGCACGGGTTCGCCGGAATTCGCGATGTGGAGACCGGGATGACGTTCAGCCCCCGGCTTCCCGAGGCGTGGAAGTCGATGCGCCTGAGGATGCAGCGCCGGGGCACCCGGATCGAGGTTGTCGTCACCCACGACGATTGCACCGTTCGTGTCCTCGACCAGGGTTCTCTCGATATCGAGCGCGACGGCCAGGTGACCGTGGTCGGCGCCGGTGAAGAGTTGGTGCTGCCGTCGTAGGCAGCAAAGGGCTGGCTACGGTTGGCTGGTGGAACTAGGTGGAGAACAGAGCCGAACCTCAGAGGCCCGCGAGGTCTCCTTCCTCTCGGTCGGTGGGAGGGCACGGGTCTTCGTAGTCGTCGCGATAGCGCTCTCCGGGACGTTCTTCTGGTTCGGGCGCGTCACCTCGGCAGACTCCACGGCCTCGGCTCCGGCGTCGAGTGCTGAACCTCCGGCGACAACCTCGAAGGATCAGGCGACAACACGGACGCCTGCACCAACAACGACGAGCACCTCGCCCCCGACGGTCGTGGGCAATGAGCTGGCCACCTTGCTCGGACCGGGTGACTTCGTCTTGGCCGACGTGACGTTTGAGGTTGGGCCTCGGGCCGTGGTTGTGTGTGATGTAGGAAACGCCGACGATACGCCATACGACCAGCTCGTGTTCGTGCAACTGGCGCCAACCGATGCTCTCGACAACCGAACCGTGCAGTATCGAGAGACCATCACCTGGCCGACACATCTTGACGATTGTGGCGCGTGTCGAATCGGCACCGATTCTGACATCGACCCGTCGGGCGAGCCCGTGGCGTACGGCCACTGCGCTGACGGAGGATCGAATGGAGCGACGACCGCCTTCGCCGTCGCTGCTCCTCGCTACGAATCTGAGAGCGCGCTGGCGCTCAAGCTCTCGTGTGGAGGCACAATCCTGTCGAAAGCAGACGATGGTCTGCTCCTCAGCTCACATGCATGGAAGGCGGGGTCTGGTGAACCCACCTTCCGGTATCCCCCCATTGTGCTGAGTCGAATCGATGCTGCCTTCGAGCCAGATGACCGTGAACTCCTGCGGGTCTACTGCGATTTCGAGGGATCGGCGCAGCTGGACATGAGTGACAACGAGACCTATCCCGGCGATCAGGGGTATCGGCTCTCGTATGACCTTGTTTCGACAGAGATCGGCGACATCGGAGTACACGGACCTCTGTTGCTCGCTCTCGATGAGGACACCTGCGAGGCGCTGGCTTCGGCCTACTGGGACAACGCATGGCTTGACGACCCGGCCGACGGCGTGCTTGCAGCAGTGGTCGATCTGCCTCCACCGGGCGAGCTCCTCGACTGGTACTTCACGTGCCAAGTCGAATAGCAGATGAGCTGCTTCTTGATGACTCCTCGTGGCCGGCTGCAATCTGATGCAACAATGGTCTCGATGAATCACACCGAGTCCTCATTCACCGCTTCCGACGGGAAGAAGATCTACCACCAGTCGTGGGTGCCCGACTCCGATTCGTCGGCTGTCGTGATGGTCGTCCACGGGTTGGGCGAACACTCGGGGCGCTACCAGCACGTCGCCGAGACCCTGGTCGCCGCGGGATGTGCCGTTCATGCCCTCGACCACCGGGGCCACGGCAAGTCCGATGGCAAACGCACCTTCGTCAAGTCCTACGACGAGTTCCTGGTCGACCTCGCCCAGTATCGGAGCATCATCGAGGGCGAACACCCGGGCGTTCCAATGGTGGTGCTTGGCCATTCGATGGGCGGGAACATCGCGGTCGGTCACGCCCTCGACAATCAGGCCGGCATCGCCGGGTTGGCTGTCAGCGGAGCGGCTCTGAAGGTCGGCGACGATTTCTCGCCGCTCAAGCTGAAGATCTTCGAGGTGGTTGCCAAGATCGCTCCCGGGCTTCGTCCCGAGGGGCTGTCTGTTGATGCGATCAGCCGCGACCCAGCCGTCGTGGAGGCCTACAAGAACGACCCCCTCGTGTTCACCGGCAAGATCTCGGCGGGGTTGGGGGCTGCCCTGATCGGGGCGATGAAGTCGTTCCCCGCTCGTTACTCGACGCTCACACTTCCACTGTGGATCGGTCATGGCACCGAGGACCAGCTGGCCGATGTTGCAGGCTCTCGCGAACTCGAGGCGGGTGCCGTCAACGCCAAGGTCACGGCCCACTACTACGAGGGTCTGTACCACGAGATCTTCAACGAACCGGAACAGGATCGGGTGCTCGCCGACCTGGTCGCCTGGATCGAGTCGACGACGAGCTGAGCGACGACACCGGTACGCTCCAGAACGCATGCCGATACGTCTTCCCGAGGATCTTCCCGCATTCGACACCCTTCGTGAGGAGGGCGTCTATGTGATGACCGAACGGATGGCCGATCGTCAGGACATCCGCCCGCTGCGCATCGCGCTGCTCAACCTGATGCCCAACAAGATCGATACCGAGACCCAGTTCTCGCGGCTCATCGGGGCCACACCACTGCAGATCCAGATATCGCTGGTCCGCATGTCGGAACACCGTTCGAAGAACACCGCGGCCAGCCACCTCGACCAGTTCTATGTGCCCTTCGACGAGGTTTCCGACGAGAAGTACGACGGCCTGATCATCACCGGTGCTCCCATCGAGACGTTGCCCTACGAGCAGGTCACGTATTGGTCCGAGCTCGAGCGGGTATTCGAATGGACCCGCACCCACGTGCATTCGACGATGGCTGTGTGTTGGGGCGGGATGGCTGCGCTGTACCACCTCTACGGTGTTCCCAAGACCGAGCTGACGACCAAGTTGTTCGGCTGTTTCCTACACCAGAACCGTGCTCCGACGTCGCCCTATCTGCGTGGCATCTCCGACGAGTTCATGGTGCCTGTCAGCCGTTGGACCGAGATTCCCCGCGACGAGATCGATCGGGTTTCGGGGCTCGAGATCCTGGTCGACACCGAGGACTCCGGACCCTGCCTCATCGAGGATGCGAGGCATCGCCTGCTGGTGAACCTGAACCACTTCGAGTACGACACCCACACCCTGGCGGGCGAGTATCACCGCGACGTCGGGGCGGGAACATCTATCGCCGTGCCAGTCGACTATTTCCCCGACGACGATCCGGGTCAGACGCCCCACAACCGGTGGAAGTCGTCTGCGCACCTGCTGTACGGCAACTGGATCAACCAGATCTACCAGACCACCCCCTTCGATCTCGGCGAGATCGGGGTCGGCTAGGTCCTACGCTGCGTCGGTTTCCGGGTCGGAGTCAGCGTCGGAGGCACGGGTGCCCGAAGGGTTTGCCCAGGGTGGTGTGGGTTTGGTCCATTGATCGACGGTTTGTCCGTGGATGTCTTTGAGTTGCCAGTGGTCGGCTGTTTCGCCCATTTTGAGGTGGAGTTTGAGTTGGTGTAGTCGGTCGTGGTGGTAGGGGCATAGCAGGGCGAGGTTGTTGAGGTTTGTTGGTCCTGCGTGTTCTCGGTGTTTGAGGTGGTGGGCTTCGCATCGTGAGCCTTCGCGGGTGCAGTGTTTCCAGCGGCAGGTTTGGTCGCGGATGGCGAGGGCGATCTTCTGGTCTGTGGTTGCGAGTTCAACATCGAACCCCAGGTCGAGGTGTTTGCGGTCTGCTGTGAGTACCCATGCGTTGATCTGGGCCGAACAGATCATGTCTGTGGCCAGGCTGGCGGGAACTGGTGCACCGTCGAGGGTGTATGCCACAGCATCGGGATTGTCAGGGTTGTTGACGGTGTCTGGG
>JAAETH010000719.1 GCA_024228575.1 Actinomycetes bacterium | reverse complement strand
GGCCTTGCCCTGGACCGACCGGAGGCCGGCTTCGATGACCGACCACTTGGACGAATCGATCATGACCGGAACCCGGGATATGTCGGGTTCAGACCCGATCATGTGCAAGAAGCGGACCATGGCCGCTTCGGAGTCGAGCATCCCTTCGTCCATGTTGACGTCGATGATCTGGGCCCCATTGTCGACCTGGTCACGGGCCACTGACACCGCGGTGTCGTAGTCGTTGGCCTTGATCAGCTTGGCGAACCGGGCCGAGCCGGTGACATTGGTTCGCTCTCCAACATTGACCAGGAGGGAATCGCCGTCGATCGTCATCGGCTCCAGGCCCGAGAGCCTGGTGGCCGCAGCAATGGTGGGGATGGGACGGGGTTTGGCTCCGACGACGGCGCGGCTGATGGCAGCAATGTGGGCCGGGGTGGTGCCACAACATCCCCCTGCCAGGTTGATCGTGCCAGCCTTGGCCATGGTGGCGATGATGGCGCCCATGTGCTCGGGAGTCTCGTCGTAGAGACCGAGCTCGTTGGGCAAGCCGGCGTTGGGATGGACGCTAACGGGCACCCCAGCAGCCACCGACAATTCGGCCAGGTGGGGTTTCAGCTCATCGGCCCCGAGGGCGCAGTTGAGGCCGACCGTGAGGGGGCGAGCATGGCGGACCGAGTTCCAGAAGGCCTCGGTGGTCTGGCCCGACAGGGTTCGGCCG
>JAAETH010000718.1 GCA_024228575.1 Actinomycetes bacterium | reverse complement strand
TCGTCGTCGGCCTCAACTTCGGTCGCGGCCTCCTCGACGGCGTCGTCTGCACCATCGTCGTCGGCCTCAACTTCGGTCGCGGCCTCCTCGACGGCGTCGTCTGCACCATCGTCGGACCCTGACTCGGCCTCGGTGCCCGCTGCTTCGTCTGCCTCTTCGACCGCCTCTTCGGCGTAGGCGGTAGCGGTGAGTACTTCACCACCGTCGGCGGGCTTCCAGACGTACTCGCCCGTGTTGGGATCTGTGACCCACTCGCCCTCGGCCCACTCCTCGCCCTCGTAGCCCGCCTCTTCCTCGGCCAGCTGAGTCTCGCTCTTGATGTCGACGCGCCAACCGGTCAGACGTGCGGCGAGCCGGGCATTCTGGCCCTCCCGGCCAATGGCGAGCGAGAGCTGGTGATCGGGAACGATCACCTCGGCGGTGCCCTCGTCGTCGTGGAACCTGACCTCTTTCACCTTTGCCGGTGAAAGAGCCTTGGCGACGAGGTCGTAGGGAACGTCGGAGAACGGGATGATGTCGATCTTCTCGCCGCGAAGCTCGTTCACGACCTGGCGCACACGCGCACCTCTGGCGCCGACACAGGCGCCGACCGGATCGACGTTCTGGTCGTGCGACCAGACAGCGATCTTCGTGCGATGCCCGGGCTCGCGAGCGCAAGCCTTGATCTCGACCGTGCCATCGGCGATCTCGGGAACCTCGAGCTTGAACAGCTCACGGATGAGACCCGGATGTGTGCGGCTGACCACGATCTGGGGGCCCTTGGCCGTCTTGCGCACCTCGACGATGTAGGCCTTGAGCCGGCTGTTGGGCTCTGGACGTTCGTAGGCGACCTGCTCTGACTGGGGAAGTAGCGCCTCGACTCGGCCGAGATCGAGCAGGGTGTATCGCGAGTCGGACTGCTGGATGATGCCGGTGACGATGTCGCCCTCGCGGCCCGCGTACTCCTCGTACTTCATGTCGCGCTCGACCTCGCGGATGCGCTGTGTGAGCACCTGTCGAGCGGTCTGGGCGGCGATACGACCGAAGTCGTCGGGAGTGTCGTCCCATTCGCGGGTGACGTGGCCGTCCTCGTCGATCTCTTGGGCGATGACCCGGATGTCAAAGGTCTCGTCGATGACAACGTAGGCATGATCTGCCGCGTCAGGCATTCGTTTGTAGGCCGACTCGAGGCCATTCGCCAATGCTTCCAGCAATACATCGGTGCTGATGCCTCGCTCGGCCGCCAGCGCCTGGAGCGCTTCCATCATGTCAGGTGTGGTCATGAATCTGCCTTGTTCCGCGAGCGTGAGGGGTTCGGCTTGCCCGGCTTGGGAGCAGGACCCCATTCAAAAATCGTCTTTGCCTTTTCGACCTCATCGAAGTCGACCGTGACCTCGCCGGCCTCGTCGTCACAAATCGTGACGGTTGCGTCGTCAGCGGCCATCAGTTCACCGCGGAGTCGTCGACGACCACCCTCGGGCGGCCTGGTCGTGACGGACACGATCTCGCCCACGGCACCCGAGAAGTGAACAGATGTGCGCAGCTTGCGCTCGATACCCGGAGTCGATACCTCGAGCAGGTAGGACCCCCCACCGAGCTCGGCTTCGTCGAGCGCCAGAGACAACGACCGCGACACACTCTCGAGGTCGGAGATGTGGGCGTCGCGTCCCCCGACACCCGAAAGCGAAACCCTGAGGGTGTTCCCGAGCTGTTCGACGTCGTACAGTTCGAGTGAAGCGTCGCGGGCGAGCGGACGCACCAGTTCGGCTACCCGTTCGGCATCCATCGTCTGCTCACCTGCCCTTCTGTCACTCGGCTGTCGCGTCGGTCGATATGGCGCCCAAATTACGAAAGAGCGTGGGCGAACCCACGCCCGGTCGAGGCAACCCTCGACGATACCGTTCTTTTGCGGCGAGTTGGCGCTGTAGTTGTCGCGACTTCGCTCCGCACCTCACGAGAAGGGCGTCAGAGTCCGAAGGGCTCAAGTCCTGTTGCGGATCAGCTCGACGACGGCCTCGGAGTTGGTGGCATCGTCACCCTGCACGTCGAGTAGGGCTGCACGATCGGCCTCGGCCTCGGCGGCAGCAGCCTCGTCCTTGTCGGTCAGCGCTTCCTCTACCCCCACTTCGGCTATTCGCTCTGCCCACTCGACGAGAACATCGACCATCTCGGCCTCGGGGACCACGCGCACCACCTCTCCCCTGACGAACAGGTGACCTCGCCTACGGCCAGCTGCGATTCCCAGATCGGCACCCTTGGCCTCGCCAGGTCCGTTCACAACACAACCCATGATCGCCACCTGAACTGGCAGGTTCGCCTTGGACAGGGCATCTTGGGCCGCTCTCGCCACCGCGATGACATCGACCTCGGCACGTCCACATGACGGGCAGGCGATGAGATCGAGACCCGACCGCTCGCGCAACCCCAACGCTTCGAGCAGCTGGCGACCCACCCTCGCTTCCTCGAGTGGGTCGGCCGTGAGGCTGTAGCGAATCGTGTCGCCGATACCCTCGTTGAGCAGGGTCGCTATACCGGCCGTCGCCTTCATGATCCCGGCCGGGGGTGGTCCCGCCTCGGTCACCCCCAGGTGAAGCGGGTAGTCGATGACGTCGGCGAGCATCCGGTATGCCCCGACCATCAGACGAACATCGCTGGCCTTCACCGAGATCTTCACATCGTGAAAGCCGACCTCGTCGAAGTAGCCGAGTTCACGCTTGGCCGATTCAACCATCGCCTCGGATGTCATGCCGAAGCGCTCTTCGATATCGGGATCGAGGCTGCCGGCGTTCACCCCGATGCGGACCGGCACTGCGCGGTCGCGACATTCGGACGCCACGATGCGGATGTGATCGGGTTTGCGGATGTTCCCTGGATTCAGACGCAGGCAATCAACACCCGCGTCGAGAGCCGCCAAGGCGAGCTTGTACTGGAAATGGATGTCGGCGACTATGGGCACCGGAGAGCGAGGGACTATCCGCGCCAAGCCCTCGGCAGCTTCGATGTCGTTGCAGGTGCAACGCACTATGTCGGCGCCGGCCGCCGCAAGCGAGTAGATCTGTTGGAGTGTGCCGTCGACATCGGCCGTCTTCGTCGTTGTCATCGACTGCACGCTGACCGGCGAGCCACCTCCCACCGGCACATTTCCCACCATCACCCGACGGGTCTGACGACGTTCGAACATGGAGCCGATGCTAACGAGCGCGCAGCGAGTCAGAGACGGATGGGATTGGCGATATCGAGCCAGATGGCGCCGAGGCCGAACACCACCATCATCAAGAAGACTGCATAGGTGATGGGCAGCAGCTTGTTGATGTCTGCCACGTAGCGTTCGCCGTTCCTCGATCGAACCCGTTCATAGATCGCGATCGCCAGATGTCCTCCATCGAGCGGGAGCAACGGCAGCAGGTTGAACACACCGATGAAGACGTTGAAGAAGGCCAGGAGGTAGACGGCTTCGGCCCCGATCTGGCGGCTCACGTCCGCGACGCCGATGACGGATATCGGGCGGGTCTCAAAGTCGATCTGGTCCTGATTGCCCGGTGCGGTGAAGACGTTGTCGAGATAACCACCGAAGTCGGTAACGAACATGCCGAGGCCCGAGATCGAATCCCATGCACGAGCGGGGAGCTCGGTGACCGCATGTCCGGCCGCCGCAGGGATCGACTGGGTCGCGCGAACGATCTCGTACTCGCGGCCGACGCCGAGGAAACCCTTCGAGGAATCGCTGGGATTTGTGCCGATGTCGGCGCTCAGCGTCGACTCGACACCTTCGCGCACGATGACTATGTCGACCGACTTGCCAGCACGCGCCTCGACTGTTTCGCGGAGATCGTCGAAGTCGTGGATCGGCACACCATCGATGCCGATGATGCTGTCGCCGGCCACCAGCCCAGCGGACTCGGCAGCCGAGTCGACGGTCGGCGTCGTGACGGTCCAGGCTGTTTCGTCGACGATGTTCGGTTCGCCGATGAACGCGAAGTACCCGAAGAACAGGACGATCGCCATCACGAAATGCATCATCGAACCAGCGGTGATGACCAGTGCCTTGCGAGGGAAGGTCGCCTGGCGGTAGGTCCGGGGTTCGTCGGCCGGGTCGACCTCTTCGAGGTCGTTCATGCCGACGATCTTGACGTAGGCACCGACGAGGATCGGCTTCAGGCCGAACTCTGTCTCACCACGCCGGAACGAGAAGATTCGCGGGCCGAAGCCGATGAAGAACTCAGTCGCCTTCATGCCGGTCCAGCGGGCGGTGACGAAGTGGCCCACCTCGTGCATGAAGATGAAGAAGAGGATCGCCACGACCATGACGAACACGATCGGCGACCAGAGGGCCAGCGCCACCAGCAGCCCAACAACGGCGATGAGTCCCGTCCACCGACCGTCGTTCTTGTCGTCTGTCTCAATCGGACCCGCGGCCCGCTCGATCTCAATCACCTGTTCTCCTGGCTGCAACTCGGAACTCGATTCTGCTCGATTCGCTCGCGTCATGTTCGTCGCGCCGACAGATCAGCTCAACCGAGCGATCCGATCGGCAGCAACTCTGCGTGCTTGTGCGTCGATGTTCACCACAACCTCTGCAGAGGTCGCTTCTGTTCCATCGTGAGATTCGAGCACTTCATAAAGGACTTCCGCGATCGCAGTCCATCGAATCTTGCCATCGAGGAAGGCTTGAACCGCCACTTCGTTGGCGGCGTTCACCCATGCAGGAGCCGTTCCACCACGTCTTCCGGCCTCGTAGGCAAGGTCGAGGCAGCGAAATGTCGCTCGGTCTGGCTGTTCGAAGTCGAGCCGACTCAGGTCGGTCCAGTCGATGCGACCAAACGCCGATCCGATGCGATCAGGGTATGCGAGCGCATATCCGATGGGTAGCCGCATGTCGGGCATCGAGAGCTGAGCGATGGTCGACCCGTCGGTGAACTCGGCCATCGAGTGGACAACCGACTGGGGGTGAACGACGACGTCGATGTCGTCATAGTCGACCCCGAACAGTTCGTGAGCCTCTATGACCTCGAGCCCCTTGTTCATGAGCGTCGAAGAATCGACCGTGATCTTTGGCCCCATGGTCCAGGTCGGATGGTCGAGGGCCTGCTCGACCGTGACCTTGGCGAGGTCTTCGGCGCTTCGGCCCCGAAACGGCCCACCCGACGCCGTCAACAAGACCCGCGACAGGTGCAGGGGATCTCCCCCGCTGCCGTACTCGCCGGCCCTCAGACACTGATGGATGGCGCAGTGCTCCGAATCGACGGGAACGATCTCGGCCCCAGGGATGTCGCGCAACGGTTGCACCACCGGACCCGCCGCTATCAGCGACTCCTTGTTCGCCAGAGCCAGGCGCCGGCCGGCACGAAGGGTCGACAGTGTGACGTCCAAACCCGCGAAACCAACAACGGCATTCACCGTGACATCGGCTCTCTCGGGCAGCTCGCAAAGAGCAGACGACCCCGCGACAACCTCCACGGAGGGTGAGAGCGCCTCGCGCACCTCGCGATAGAGCGACTCGTCGATGATTGCCACGACGTCGGGCTCAAACTCTCGCGCCTGGGCCACCAGAACGTCCACCGACCGCCAAGCAGCGAGGGCACTGACACGGTAGCGGCCGGACTCGGCACGCATGACCTCAGCGGTCTGTGTGCCGATGCTGCCAGAGCAGCCCAACACGGCAACCGAGGTCAACTCAGTCATCGTGGGGTTTGTTCACAGGCCGAGGTGAAGGTCTCGCGCCAACGCCAGGTAGTACACGGCCGGGATCACAAAGAGCATGGCGTCGAAACGATCGAAAACACCACCGTGGCCGGGAAGGGCGGTTCCCATGTCCTTGACCCCGAGATCTCGCTTGATGAGCGACTGAGCGAGATCGCCCAGTGGCGCGACGACGGCGACGACGATGCCGAGCAACAGAGCGTCGATCTGGCTGCCTCCGCTCCAGGGCATCAATCCCGGCCAGATCCCCAACCCGAAGGTGACGACAAGCACAGCGAAGATCATGCCTCCGATGAGGCCCTCGTAGGTCTTGTTGGGGCTGATCGACGGGGCGAGCCTGCTCTGGCCGGTGGCGCGTCCGATGAGCAGCCCAGCGGTGTCGTAGGTCGCCGTTCCGATGATCGCTCCGAACAAGATGCCAGACCCGTGGGGCATCTGAAGGATGAGGGGCACAAAGGACCCCAGCAGGCCGACCCACATGATGCCGAACAGGGTCACCGAGATATTTGCAGCTGGTCTGTCCGCCTCGACTCCGAACAAGAACCAGAGCAACGAGAAGACGGTGGCCAACACCAGCACGAGTGGGATCGTGTGAACGCCCTCGAAGTAGGTAGCGAGGGACAACCCTGCGACCGCCACCAGACCCAGCAGGGTCGCAGGCCGGTATCCGACGTGTCGCACCGACAGATAGAACTCGCTGGTGGCCATGACGAGCAGGGGGACCACGAGGATCATCGCGTAGCCGGGCCCACGATCGGCCAGAAACAAGAACGCTGCGATCAGTGTTACCGCTGTGGCGATAGCGACAGGCATGTTTCTGCCACCGCTCGGCGCCGCAGGCTCGCCATCGTCGGATCCGTCGTCGAAATGCAGCACCGTTCGCTCCGCCGAGTCGGACGAGTCGTGGTCGCCCCAGTCCTGTGCACCCTCGCGCCACAACGGAGCCTGATCGTCGAGAACCGACCATGCGGCCAGCTCGTCGTCGCCGGGTGGGGTGGTTTCCGCCTGGTTCGGTGGGTCTGCTGCGACAGGTGCCACCAACGCCAGGTCGGGTGGATCGACGACGGATCCGACGTCGAGAGGGGCATCACCGCCAACATCGACGATGGGCAGCGGACCCGTGTCGGTCGCTGGAGGCTGCGGGTCGACCTCGTCGTCGAGCCCGATATCGAGCATCTCGTCGAGATCGTCGGAGAAAGAACCGACGGACTCATCACCCCACGCCGATACTCCTGCGGCATCGGCAGTGGTGTCTTCGTCGACCGCTTCGATGTCGTTCTCGCCGGTCGGGCCGACCGTCAAGGCGATGGCGTCTGGTTCTACATCGGGAGTGGTGCTTGCCCACCGCGGAGCCGGAAGATCATCCGACGGGATGCTGGGGATGATCGACTCTATCGGCCCGGTAGGTGCCAGGTCGTCGACACCGTCGACCAACGAGGAACCGACGTCGATGCCGTCGGGGTCATCGGCATCGGCAAGGCGTGGGTCGTCTGGAAGCTGGGGAAACAGGCGCGATCCACTACGTTCCGCGCCTCTGTCGGTAGTGGGGATCTGGGGCATCTCGCCGGTTGCCGGTTCGGCCCAGTGTGGCAACGAGCTGTCCTCGTCGTCGAAGGAGAACGCACGACGCGATCGCTCGCGGGCATCCTTGCCATTGCCGTCGATATCCTGGTCGTCCACGGATTCCTCCTCCCGACCCGCGCTCCGGGTGGTTCGAGTGTGCCACGGCGCCGCCGCGAGATCGTGGCAACCCGACAGCTCCCGCCGAGAAACTTTCGTTTCCTACACCTCGAGAAGCTCGGCTTCCTTGTGTTTCAGGGCCGTATCGATCTCTTCGACGAACCCGGCAGTCTTGATCTCGAGCTGATCCTCGAAACGACGCAGTTCGTCCTCGGAAAGCTCGCCGTCCTTCTGCATGGCCTCGAGATCGTGACGAGCACCCCGGCGCACATTTCGAACGGCCACACGGCCTTCTTCTGCCATGTGTTTGACGACCTTCACAAGCTCCTGACGTCGTTCCGTCGTCAGGGGTGGAAAGACGAGGCGGATCTTGTCGCCGTCGTTTCCGGGGTTGATGCCGAGGTCCGACATCTGGATCGCCCTCTCGATGTCGACGATGGCACCCTTGTCGTAGGGCAAGATGATCAGCATCCGAGCTTCGGGGACACTGAACCCCGCAAGTTGTTGCAGTGGAACCTCGGTGCCGTAGTAGTCGACCCTGAGTTTCTCCACGAGGGCCGGTGTCGCTCGCCCCGTCCGAACGGACGAGAACTCGCCCTGGGCGTGGGCGACGGCTCCGTGCATACGCTCGAGGGCATCGCTGATGATCTCTTCGGCGAATTCACTCACCTGACCAGCGTACCGATTGCCGCACCCTCGACGACGGATCGGAAATTGCCGGGTGTCATCACGTCGAATACGACGATTGGTGTGTCGTTGTCCTTGCACACGGCGATGGCTGCGCTGTCCATGACGGCGAGCTCGTTTGCCAACACATCGAGGAACGACACCTCCGCGTATCGCGTTGCGTTCTCGTCGACACGAGGATCGGCCGTGTAGACGCCGTCGATACCGGAGTGGGTGCCCTTCAGTACAACATCGGCATCGACTTCGGCAGCGCGCAAGGCAGCTGCGGTGTCGGTGGTGAAGAACGGATTGCCGGTGCCGGCCGCAAAGATCACAACCTGGCCCTTCTCGAGGTGGCGGACAGCGCGGCGCCTGATGTAGGGCTCCGCTATCTGGGCCATGTCGATGGCGGTCATCACGCGGGTCGGCTGCCCGGCGCGCTCGAGGGCGTCCTGAAACGCTAGGGCGTTGATGACAGTGCCGAGCATCCCCATGTAGTCGGACTGGGCCCGATCCATACCGTCGGCAGCACCGGAGAGACCTCGCCAGATATTGCCTCCTCCGACGACCAGAGCCACATCGATGCCAAGGTCCTTCTTGACCTCTGCGATCTCCGTGGCCAGTCGGGCGATGACATCGTGATCGATGCTGTCCTCGCGAGCCCCGAGGGCTTCCCCGGAGAGCTTCAACAAGACCCGGCGCCAGCCGGTGCGGTCGGAGGAAGCCACGTCGATCAGCTGCCGATCTCGATCTGGGCAAAGCCGAGGATCTCGGCATCTCCGAGCATCTTCGCGACGGACATCTTGTCGTCCTTGACCCATCCCTGGTCGAGCAACACGCGCTCCTTGAACCAACCGGTCAGACGACCCTCGACGATCTTGTCGATGGCCTGCTCGGGCTTGCCCTCGTTGCGGGTGATGTTGGCGAGTGTCTCGCGCTCGGCGGCCACCTCGTCCTCAGGGACCTCGTCGCGGCTGACGAACCCCGGACGCGAGAAGGCTGCATGCATCGCTACGTCGCGAGCCGTGTCGGTCGTGCCTTGGGAAAGGTGAACCAGAACAGCGTTGACGCCGCGCCCGTTCTGAATGTGAACGTATGCATCGATGGCTTGGCCCTCGTTCGCTTCGAACCGAACGACCCTTCCGAGCTCGATGTTCTCCTTGAGGGTGACACGCATGTCGTCGATGGCCGTGCTCTTGGCAGCGGCCGCGTCGACTCCGTCGGACAGGACCAGTCCGAGGATCTCGTCGGCCATGGCGATGAACTGATCGGACTTCGCAACGAAGTCGGTCTCACACTTGAGCTCGACGGCCGCGGCGACAGATCCGTCTACCTTGGCGGCCACGACACCTTCGGTGTTCTCACGGTCCGAACGCGACGAGGCCTTGGCCAGACCTTTCTCGCGGAGCCAGGCTGCGGCCGCTTCGAAGTCGCCGTCGTTCTCGACGAGCGCCTTCTTGGCGTCCATCATCCCCGCACCCGACTGCTGTCGGAGGCGCTGCACGTCCTTTGCACTGAAATCGGCCATTGTCTCTTCCTTCATGTACCCGCAGTTGTCGACCCGGGCGTGTTGTGGCGAGTCTCGCTCGAGAGTCGCACGATCTTGATCCTGTCGGGCGGGGCGTAGCGAGAGCCGCCCCACAGCCGCCGTTCAGCTTTCGGGTGTGGCTGCGTCGTCGCTGGCCGGGGCCGCCGCTTCGACGGGTGCTTCAGCCTCAGCCTCGGCCGGCTTGGCCATCTCGGCGGCGACGCGAGCTTCACGCTCGGCGGCCTGGGCCGCGGCCTGAGCCGATGCCTCGGCCTGGGCCTGGGCAATTCGGGCCTCTTCCTCGGGCGAACGATCTGCGGCGGGCACGATCACACCGCGCTTGGAAGCGATGAAGCGACCCTCACGTACGGCATCGCTGACGACGCGGCACAACAGATCGGTGGAGCGGATGGCGTCGTCGTTGCCGGGAATCGGGAAGTCGATGACGTCTGGATCGCAGTTCGAGTCGACCACTGCGATGACCGGGATGCCGAGCCTGTTGGCCTCGGCGACAGCGATGTGTTCCTTGACGGTGTCGAGCACGAAAACAGCGTCGGGCAGCTTCTCCATGTTTCGGATGCCGCCGAGGTTTCGCTGGAGCTTCTCGAGCTCGCGGGTCAACAGCAGGGCTTCCTTCTTCGGCATGCCGTCGAAGTCGCCGGCGGCGCGCATGCGCTCGTACTCGCGCATCTTCTCGACGCGCTTCGAGATCGTGCGGAAGTTCGTGAGCATTCCGCCGAGCCAGCGCTCGTTGACGAACGGCATAGCGCTGCGGCCTGCGTAGGTGCGAATGGGATCCTGGGCCTGCTTCTTGGTTCCGATGAACAGGACGGTTCCGCCCTTGGATGACAGGTCGCGAACGAACGTGTACGCCTGTTCGGTGCGGCGCATCGTCTGCTGCAGATCGATGATGTAGATGCCGTTGCGCTCGCCCCACAGGAAACGGTGCATCTTGGGGTTCCAGCGACGGGTCTGGTGACCGAAGTGGACACCGGCCTCGAGTAACTGACGCATTGTCACGACAGCCGACATATTGATTCTCCTCTCCGACGGTTTGGACAGGCAGCGGGTTCGGGCGCGCCGTGCGCGACCGTCGGATGAACCCGGTGGATGGTGTTTTGGTGTGCGCAAAATCACGCGGGCGCGGCGCCCATTGCAGCGCCGCCGGACGAGTGTAGCCGCTGGGAAGCAAACGACGACACGGCTCTCAGGAGCTCGCCGGTGTGATCGCCAAGGCTCTGAGCGGTGCGCGGCGTCCCGGGTGGTGCAACACCGTGCCGGGTGATCGTCAGATGTACCCGCGTGGCGCCGCCAAAAAGGATTGACGGGTCGACATACGCATCGCCAATTCGTGCTGAAACATGTAGGGCGCCAGCGGTTTGTCCGATCGGATCACCCTTTGAGATGGACTGGCCGACCGACACCAGCAACTCGGAAAGCACACCGTAGCTGGTGCGAACACCATCAGGATGTGAGATCGTCACCCAACGAGACCCGGCAACCAGCCCGGCAAAGAGGATGGTGCCGCTGGCCGCAGCGTGCACGGTTGCGCCAGGCGGTGTGCCGAATTCAAGCCCCCGATTGCCGGCGCCGAACGGGTTGGCAGGTGCCCTGAACGGGTCGATGACCGGTGCAAAAACGGGCCATTGGTAGGGCCAATCCTCCTGGGCGCCGGCCGAATCGTGCGCAGCGACCGCTGACGCGAGCGTCAGACACAGAACTGCGAGGCGCATCGAGTGCCTCATGTGAAATCCCTTCGAGAAATCAGACGAAGGGGGAAGTCGGGTTCAACCCTACTGGCCTCTCGAGGTTCCGCTGGTGTCGCGTTCGACAGCCGCCAGCCGCTGTTTGAGGTGCACGACGGCCTTGGTGTGGATCTGACAGATCCGGCTCTCGGTGACCTTGAGCACCAGGCCGATGTCGGCAAGTGTCATGCCTTCGTAGTAGTAGAGAGCGAGGATGAGTTTTTCGCGCTCGGGCAAACGGTTGATCTCCGTGGCCATGATGAAACGTTGTTCATCGGACTCGAAGGTCTCCTCGGGGTCATCGGTGCCGTCTGTCAGGAGATCGCCGAGGGTCGATGACTCGCCTTCATCACCGGAGAACGGGTCCTCGAGTGCGAGGACTCCTGCCGCACTGACCTGTTTGAGCATACGTCTGACCGTCTCGAGCGGCACTCCGAGCTCGTCGGCCAGCTCGTCCTCGCTCGGTACACGGTGGTGTTTGGCAACAAAACGCTGATTCGCCCTCTCGATCTGGCGCGCCTTGGCCCTGACCGACCGAGGCACCCAGTCATAGCTGCGAAGTTCGTCGAGGATCGCTCCGCGGATCCGCGCCATGGCGTAGGTCTCGAACTTGAATCCACGCTCAGGCTGGAACTTCGAGATCGCGTCGATCAGGCCGAATACTCCGTTCGACACCAACTCGGGTTGCTCGACGCTGCCCGGTAGGCCGGCGGCAACACGACTGGCCACAAACTTGACCAGTGGTGAGTAGTGGACGATCAACCGATCACGGGCATCGGGATCGCCGTGCTCGTGATAGCGACGCCAGATGTCGTCGATGTCGGAGTACTCGCTCATCTTTGGTCCTGTGTCATGCGCGTGGATGGCTCCGCTCGTACACCTCCCTCAGTCGCTCACGACTGACGTGGGTGTAAAGCTGCGTAGTACCCAGATCGGAATGTCCGAGCAGTTCTTGAACGCTTCGCAGATCTGCTCCTCCATCGAGTAGATGGGTGGCGTATGTGTGCCTGAGCGCGTGAGGTGATGTGGGTTCGGCTGCTCGAGCATCGACTATTCGTCGAGCATCCCGCGGGGTCAGAGCCTTGCCTCGTCGATTCAGAAACAACCGGCCCTGGGTTTCGGCCGCAACCGATGCCACGATCCGATCGAGAAATGCCTGGCGCCCCGTCGAAATCCACTGACGCACAACATCGGATGCGGGTTCGCTCATCGGCACACGGCGCATCTTCGATCCCTTGCCCATCACGTCGATGGTCCCTTCCTCGATGTCGACGTGTCTGCCTTCGAGACCACACAACTCGGCTATCCGCAGCCCGCTGCCGTACAACAACTCGAGGATTGTTGTGTCGCGGAGATGGAGGATCGCCGCTGTCGTTTCCGCCGGTGTGTCCTTCGATGGGGCAACACCGGTCGCGAGGAGATGGTCGAGCTCGTCGGAGCGCAGGACCCGCGGCAGCTTCGACGCTCCCTTGGGGGCCGCTAACCCGACAGTCGGGTCCACCTCGATGCGCCCGGTTCGGTGCAACCAGCCGTAGTAGCGACGAATCGAGGAAGCCCTCCGAGCCATCGTGCGGGTGGCGAGCCCCGACGTGGAGCAAAAGGCCAGGTACCGGCGAAGCTGCGAACGGTTGACCCCGGTTGGATCACAACCGTCACAGCGCACTAGCCAGCGAGCGAATGCGACGATGTCGGATCGGTAGGACGAACGAGTCGCGTCAGAAGCAGCGGTGAGACTTGCCACAAATCGGTCCAGTTCGAACCGGCTCAGGTCCTCGTCTGAGGGATCGATCTCATGGCCGGACGACACCTTCACCGAGAGTACAGCCACACACGGCACGTTCCCCGGGCCAGCCTGTCGCAATTGTCCCCGGACCTCGGTCCCTAGCCTCAGATCGCTCGCAGCCGTACACCTGATCAGGCGAAGAGTGAGTCGGGAGGAAACAATGGATCGAGTTGTTGTTGTTGGTGGTGATGCAGCAGGCATGTCGGCTGCGGCGCAGGCAAGTCGAGGCAACCACCAGGTCGATCTCGTCGTGTTCGAGAAGGGTGCGTACACATCGTTCGCCGCTTGTGGCCTGCCGTATTTCGTCGGTGGCCTGGTGCCAGAGCAAGAGTCGTTGGTCGCACGCAGCCCCGAACAACACCGCTCCAATGGCATCGACGTCCGCACCCACCACGAGGTGATGCAGATCGACATCGACGCACGGCATCGCCACCGACGCACGGATGCGGACCTCGATCGAAGGCGTCTGGTCGGCGGGTGACTGCGTAGAGACCTACCATCGCGTCAGCCGTGGACCGGTCTCGATCGCTCTCGGAACCCACGCCAACTAGCAGGGCAGGGTTGTGGGTCTGAACCTCGGTGGCAGCCGTGCGCACCACTACCCAAACCCTGCGAAGATGGCCATCGAGGTCGTCGCCGAACGGGGCACGGGCCGGATGCTCGGAGCACAGATCGTCGGAGGCCCGGAGGCCGCAAAACGTATCGATGCCATCGCGGTGGGTATCTGGAACGAGATGACCGTCGACGATTTCAGCCAGCTCGATCTTGGCTACGCCCCACCTTTCTCGCCCGTGTGGGACCCGACCCTCATCGCAACAAGACTGGCCGGGACACGGACCCGCTGAGAGGGTTCGTTCGGACGGCACGTTCGCCCCGTCTGGGTCCCTCGGCGAGGTGGATGTTCGACGTTGATCGTCACTTGGCGATCTCGTACCAACCGCCGCGGTTGACAAGCACCCCATACATCTCGAGCCTCGTCGCGATCTCGATGACCGCGCCGAGTGACATGCCGCACCTGAGGACCAGTTCGGAGACCGAGGCTGCCCCTGCACCGCATGCGTCGAGCACCGCCCGTTCGTTTGCATCAAGGTCCTCTTCGCGAAGCTGGGCTGGCGTCGTCGATATCGCGGCGTCGACCGCGTCGGGAGCCGACAACCCCAGGGCCACCAGGACATCCTCGACGCCTGTGCACGGCGTGGCGCCCTGGATGAGCAGGCGATTGGTGCCTATCGAGGCCCTGCTGTCGATCTGACCCGGCACCGCAAGAACGGTGACGTTGCGCTCGAGGGCCGAATCGACGGTGTGGAGCGAGCCACCCTTCACCCCACTCTCGACGACCACGACAACATCGCCAAGACCAGCAAGGATCCGGTTGCGAGCGGGGAAGTGCCATGACCGTGGACGCATGCCCGGCGGATACTCCGACCACAGGCGACCAACCGACGCCACCTCTAGCCACAAGTCTCTGTTCCGCCTCGGATAGACGACATCGAGGCCCGAGCCGACCACACCAACAACCTCGCCGCCGGTGTCGAGTGCCCCTCGGTGGGCAGCAGCATCGACACCGAGGGCGAGACCCGACACAACGGTGATGCCCCGTGCAGCAAGGTCGGCGCCCAGTTTGGAAGCAACGCGCCGGCCATAGGCAGAACACCGGCGAGTGCCGACGATGGTGACGGCAGGCCCGGCGAGCCGAAGTGAGCCCTTCGAGAACATCACGACGGGGGCTTGTGGGTCATTCAACAGCCGCTTGGGCCAATCAAACGATGTCTCGTCGAGGGCTTCGATGCCGAGGCTGCGCCAGCCGTCGTACAGCCGCGAAGGATCGACACCTCGAGCGGCCGAAATCCAGCGGTTCATGGTGCACTCGTCGACGTCTAGTTCGCCACGCTCGACACGCCCTGCACACAGCGCGTGCCAAGTCTCGAGGATGGGTCCGCGTTGGTTCAGACGGCGGTGTCGGATAGGTGTCATGTCGGGCAGAACAGCAAACGCGGCCCGAACCGCGGTCGCTTCGATACAGGTGTTGGCCGCCATCTCACACCAGTCCGAGCAGTCGCGCCGGTTCGGCACGCATAGCGAGAGCTTCGGCGATTCGTTGGCCGGAGAGCGGCCCGTCCTCGTGGTTGATGTCGGCGAGTGTCAACGCGACCCTGCGGAGGCGGTGAGCACCGCGCGGAGACAACGCTCCGTTGTCGAGAGCGAGCGTCAGGAGCTGAAGAGCCTCGTGCGACAGTGGAGCGAGCTCGTCGAGATCGGCGGTATCGATGGCCGAGTTCGTCGCGATCCCGCGGGTCATGGCTCTGGCCCTCGCCGCTGCGACACGATCGGCCACGGCGGCCGTCGATTCGGACCTCGCCGCGGACAACACGACATCGGACGATGGCCGGTCGACCATGATCCGCAGATCGAAACGATCGAGCAGCGGTCCCGAGAGACGTCGCCCATAACGGGCACGCTCGCCATCGGTGCACCGACACACATTGGGGCGGGCAGCCTCGCCGCACGGACACGGATTCATGGCGGCGACGAGAAGGAATCTGGCCGGAAAGGTAGCCGCGCCGGTTGCCCTGACGACCCGGATCGCACCCTCCTCGAGTGGCTGGCGCAACATCTCGAGGACGTGAGGCGCGAACTCTCCCAGTTCGTCGAGGAACAACACACCCCGATGAGCCAGACTGGCTTCGCCAGGCCGCAAGCGGCTGGAGCCACCACCGACCAGCCCGACGGCCGAGACGCCGTGGTGGGGCGCCCGTTGGGGAGGGGTTCGGATGAGGCCATCTTGGGGAAGCGCTAGACCGGCCGCCGAATGCACCATCGATACCTCGAGGGCTTCTTGATCGGTCAGGGGTGGCAGTAGGCCCCTCACACGCTTCGCCAACATGGTCTTTCCGGCACCGGGTGGCCCCATGAGAAGAAGGTGATGGCCTCCCGCTGCCGCCACCTCGACGGCGAGCCGGCCAAGCGACTGACCTGCCACATCGGCGAGGTCTGGTCCGCGGTGGTGATGGAGGTCGATCGCGAGCTCGGGGGGTTCGGGCATTGGCCTCTCGTTGCGAAGGATCGCGATGAGATCGGTCAGGTGAGCAACCGGGCGTGCGGTTCGGCGCGGCGCAGCCGCAACCCCGGACCCCGCGGCGGAAGGGACAACAACATCGCGGGCCGAGCAGGCCGCGACCATCGGCAACAAGCCGGGCACGTTGCGGATCTGACCATCGAGACCCAGCTCGCCGAGGAATCCCCGCCCTTCGAGCGAGCCCAACGGAACCTGTTCCGATGCTGCTGCCAACCCAACAGCGATGGCGAGGTCGAGGCCACTTCCTGTCTTGCGAAGGTCGGAAGGGGCGAGATTGACGGTGACTCTCGCCGCCGGCCATCGGAGCTCGCTTGACAGAAGGGCCGCTCGAACCCTGTCCCTGGCCTCGCGACAAGCGGTGTCGGGCAACCCGACGACGGTGAATCCGGGCAAGCCGTTCGACACGTGGACTTCGACCGAGACCGGAACCCCCTGCACACCGACGACGACTGCAGCCGAGACAATGGACAACATGAGTACCCCTCTGGGGTTGAGTACACGTTGTCCCGAAATCAGATGACCTGGGGAACCGACGCGCACGATTGGTTCAGAGGAGCGAGCTGACCGACTCGAACGACGGGTCCCTGGGGACAGTCCATTTCTAGCCGGACGGTGGGACAGCTACCGTCGCTGCGGTGATCCAAGCCATCGCCTTTGACGTAGACCAGACCCTCTGGGACTTCCATACGCACCGCGAGGCGGCCCTGCGAGCCTGCCTGATCCTGGTACTCGATCGCGCCACCGAGCAGATCGCGAGCCGCTGGACCATCGAGGATCTTCAGGCTCGGTACGACCGCATCGAGATCTCGGCGCCAGGAGAAAGGCTGGCATCGATTCGACGGGAGTCGTTGAGCGACGCCGCCGAAGAAGCAGCACCCGGCGACCCTGACCTGGGCGACGATCTCACGGAGTTGTACTTCTCGATTCGCCATGGCCCAGCCGAACCATATGCCGACGCGATTCCTGCCCTGACCGACCTGAAGGCCATGGGACTACGCCTGGCCATCGTCACCAACGGGAACTCGGACCTCGACACCCTCGGCCTCACCGATCTGTTCGAGGCTGTCGTCATCGGGCCCAACATCGGAATGGCCAAACCCGAGCCGCGGATCTATGCCGAAGTCGAACGACTCGTCGGGGTCGATGCCTCGTCACTCGTGTGTGTTGGGGATGATCCTCATAGGGACGTCGCTGCACCACAACGACGAGGCTGGAAGGGTGTGTGGAACGACCGGGGGATCGAAGAGCTGCCGAACTCCGTGCTTCCCGATGCGACCGTACAACTGTTGACCGAACTGCCCTCGGTCGTCGAATCGTGGAAACACACGCAATAGTGAGCCCGGTGGGATACAACACCGACAGACCCTTCGAGGCAGGCATGGGCACGGTCTGCCCGCTCATCTGGGCGTTGCTCGGCTAGGAACGCTAGAACGCGTTCTCGTAGACGCGCACCCCGGTCGGTGAAACCCAGGCAACGTCGAAGCGCACATCGGGAACGAAGCTCTCGAGGGTTGTGAGGTACTCAGCCGCGAGCTGACGCAGCTTGCGCTGCTTGCGCCAATCGACGGCCTCGGCGCCGGTGCCGAATCGGTTGCTCGATCGGGTCTTGACCTCGCAGATGACCAGGGAGCCCTCGCCCGCCACGATCAGATCGATCTCGCCGTTGCGCGATCGCCAGTTTCGTTCGACGATCTCATAACCATGGGCGACATAACGAGCGGCCGCCCGCTCCTCACCGCTGCGCCCCAATTCGAGGCGCTCACGGCTCATTTCGTGCTCGCCTTCTGGCCGACCCTTCGGGCCGGCACCGTGCGGCTCACGGAGCTTCGAGTTCGGATTCCGGCAGGCGTTCGATGTTGACGTCGCGAAACGTCACGATGGTGACGCTCGGTACAAACCGCGACGGTCGGTACATGTCCCACACCCAAGCATCGGTCAGCTCGACCTCGATCGCAGACTGGCCGTTCATGTCGATGACGCGACGAGTCACCTCGTTGGCGAGATAGAAACGACGCTCGCTCTCGACCACAAAAGAGAACACGCGACACAGGTCGCGATACTCGCGCAGGAGAGACATCTCCAGCTCGGCTTCGTAGTCCTCGAGTTCATCTGCCGACATGCACGATCCTGTGCCGGTGGCTTACGTGAGGGTGCCCACAGGCACCGAACCGGGCGCAAGCCCGCTGGATCACCAGTCGCGCTTTTCCTTGACACGGGCCTTCTTGCCAACCCGGTCACGCAGGTAATAGAGCTTGGCGCGACGAACGTCGCCTCGGGTGACTCGTTCGATCTTGCCAACGATGGGCGAGTTGATAGGAAAGACTCGCTCGACACCAACACCGAAGCTGAGTTTGCGAACAGTGAAGGTCGCCTTCACACCGGTGCCCTTGCGTGCGATGCAGATTCCCTCGAACACCTGAACACGCTCGCGGTTGCCCTCGACCACACGAACGTGAACACGAACGGT
>JAAETH010000717.1 GCA_024228575.1 Actinomycetes bacterium | reverse complement strand
CGAGCTTGCAGACCCGACGCCCTTCGTCGTTGGCAAGGAACTGATCCTCACCACTGGCATCGGGCTCTTGGAGGGCGGCCACGACCGCTACGAGGTCTTCGTCGAACGCCTTGCCGATGCCGATGCCGCCGCGCTGGGCTTCGGCACCGGGCTGAGTCACCCATTCGTCCCACCCCAGATGCTCATCGCCGCCAGCCGCAGGGCGCTACCACTGATCGAGGTCCCCTACGGCACCCCATTCACCGAGGTCTCACGAGTGGTCGCCGAGTCAGTCATCGCTGAGCGCTACGAGCTCCTCCGTCACGGTCTCCGCATCCACGAGAGCCTGGCATCGGTCCTTCTTGAAGGAGCAGGACTGGCGCCCATGATCCGCAACCTTCACAACCTCGTCCACGGGGCAGTCGCCGTCATCGACTCCCACGGCCGGGTTCTGTCAAGCGAACCGTCGTCGGCGTTCTGGCCCATCGAAGAGATCCTCCACCTCAGTCGCCAGTCGCCCGACGAAGACCGAGGCGATCTGACCATCGCCCCCATCGAGGTCGCAGGCGAGCTGGTGGGATTCCTCTGTGTCCGCGTCAGCGACGAGACCTTCAATCTCCACGCCATTCCGTACGCAACCACCCTCATCGCCCTCGAGTTGGCCCGCCGGCAGGCCGAGCTCACCGGACGGCGGGAACTCGTGGGGCAGGTCGTGGAGGACCTTCTCGCTCAACGCCTTACTGACGCCAATGCCGCGAGGCGACTCCAGGCCTTCGGGGTCAACCTCGACAGACCTATCACCGTCATCGTTGCCGCCCTGACCAGGACCGATCACCGAATCAGGACGCTCCCTTGGGGACCCCAGGACCTGCTAGACGCCGACGATCGCCCT
>JAAETH010000716.1 GCA_024228575.1 Actinomycetes bacterium | reverse complement strand
CGGGGTGGCGTGTATGTGTTGTTCTTGAACGCTGATGGCACGGTCAAGGCCGTTTTTTTTTTAACGACACGGCGCGCACCGCGCTCTACACTCTTTCCCAACTCGGCCCTGTTCCGTTCCTCGGTGGCCGGTGTCGGCGACCTCGACAGTGACGGCATAGTCGATATCGCGGTCGGCGCCTACGCCGACGACGACGGCGGCACCAATCGAGGAGCCGTGTATGTGCTGGATCTGGCGGTTCCTGTCGATCATTGCGCGGTTGATTCCGACTCTGATGGTCTGTGGGATTGCGAAGAGGACGCCAACACCGACCTCGACGATGACCCAGCCACCACTCCCGGCCCCGATACCGACGGCGACACCACACCCAACTACCTCGACAACGACGACGACGGTGACGGCACCCTCACTTCGGCGGAGAATGCGGACCCGAATGCTGATGGTGATCCCCGGGATGCCCTGGATTCAGATCGGGATGGCCAGCCCGACTACCTCGATGATCCAACCGTCACTGCCAATGGGTGGGTGGCCACTGAGCAGAAGGTCTCAGACACCGTTGGCGGATTGACCGCCGTTCTTGACAACAGCGACTGGTTCGGATCCTCGGCGTCAGCAGTTGGTGATATCGATGGTGACGGTGTCGTTGATCTTGCGGTCGGGGCATACCTGGATGACGACGGCGGCTCTAATCGAGGGGCCGTGTATCTGCTGTTCCTCAATGCTGATGGCACCGTCAAGGCGGAGCAAAAGATCTCGGATACCGCTGGTGGATTGAGCGTTGCTCTCGACAACAACGACTACTTCGGGTACTCGGTGTCGGGGATGGGTGATATCGATGGGGATGGTATTGCCGACATTGCCGTCGGCGCTCGTTTCGACGATGATGGCGGCACCGATCGCGGTGCTGTGTACGTGCTATTCCTGAACTCTGATGGCACGGTCAAAGCCGAGCAGAAGATCTCGGACAGTGCAGGCGGGTTGAGCACACCTCTCGGCAACAACGACTAT
>JAAETH010000715.1 GCA_024228575.1 Actinomycetes bacterium | reverse complement strand
TTCGCGGACGGGCCGGTCTGGGTCGCTCAAGGCGCCCCCTCAGCCGCCCACTGGCTCTCCGAACGCCTCAACATCCGCGCTGCCACTGTGCGTGAGTGGATACGTATCGGTCGCGCTCTCAGCACATTTCGCGCATCCGCGGATGCATTCGCGCAAGGCAAGCTCAGCTACGCAAAGATCCAGGTCCTGACCCGCTACCTCACCGCTGACAACGAGACTGAGCTACTCGAGCTGGCAGCCAAGATCCCGGCCGCGAACCTGCCCGAGGCAATCGCAGCATGGACCATGGCCAACGAGCCCGGCGAAGTAACCGACGCCCGTCACAGCCGCGACCGCTCCGTGGTCATACACAACCACGGCGACGGAACCAGAACCACAACCATCCGATCCGACGGCGTAACCGGTGGTGCGCTACAAGCCGCGATCGATGCCGAACTCATGCGCGTCGCTCTCAACCGCGAACCAGATGGGAACTGGCCCACCGTTGCCCAGCAACGACACGATGCACTCAAACGCATCATCGACGGAAACAGCGGAACCAAACAAGCCAACATCGACTACGAAGTCATCCTGCACATCCGCGGCGATGGCTGCACCCTCGACGACGGAACACCAATAACAGCCTCAGCCGTCGCCCGACTCATCGACACCGCGTTCATCCGGCTGCTCATCCACGACGCCGAATCCAACCCCGTCAACACCTCCACACGGCAGCGATACCCCAACCCCCAACAGAAACGACTCATCAAAGAACGCGACCGCGGCTGCATCGATTGCGGCCGTAGAGAGCTTCTGGTCCACGACCACAACCCGCCCTGGGAAAACACCCACCACACCCACACCGACGAAATCGAACTCCGCTGCGCCCCCTGCCACCGAACCAAACACGACCACGAAGCCGCATAGAGGAATAGGCCGTCCCGAGCTCGTCGGCTGGGAGGTCGACTGTGGCAGGCTTGAAAACCATGGGGAATGATCCGGCCTACTACGAGCACTTCTCGACCCAGATTCGATCGGCGCTCGACACGGCGTCGACCGGTGGTTCGCCGACACCGATGGTTCGCCAGGTCGATGGGCAGAGCCTGCCGTCGGTGTTCGCCGTCTCGGACCTTGCCGTGGCATCGATCGCCGCAGCGGCCTGCGAAGTGTCGGGCCTCGTGTCCGACCGTTCGGGCGCGGAACCGGCCGAGGTGGTGGTCGACAGGTGGCTCGCTTCTCAGTGGTTCGCCGGTTCCATCGTCCCGCAGGGGTGGCAGGTCAAGCCCGCGTGGGACTCGATAGCAGGCGACTACGAGGGAGCCGATGGGTGGATCAAGTTGCACACCAATGCACCTCATCACCGTGCTGCTGCCCTCAAAGCTCTCGGCGTCGAGGCCGATCGCGAAAAGGTGGCCAGCGCTGTGGCGAGATGGGCGATCGATGACCTCGAATCGGCGGTGTTGGAGGCTGGGGGAGCGGCTGCTGCGATGCGAAGCGTCGAGGCGTGGCGGGCACATCCGAACGGTG
>JAAETH010000714.1 GCA_024228575.1 Actinomycetes bacterium | reverse complement strand
GAGGTCCTTCCAGCGTCCAGAACGCATCGCGAGGCGAGCGAGATGGGCGAGGAATCGGTACAAGAGACGAGACACGAGGGTCAACGATGGCGGCATCGGCCCTGGTCAGCACCCACGCGTCACTTTCTGGGCGCCACAGGTCAGCAATTCGAAAAAGGGCCAACCCAAGAAAGGGCAGCAGGTAGCCACGGAGCCGACCGACCAGCACCTCGAACGCTACGACAACAGCCGCAACGCCCACCCAATCAATAATCAGGCACCCACAGCGTCGATCAGGCGGTGTCGAGGCGCTCGACCGACTGGTTCGTGACCGCTGCGATCAATTCGAAGTCCTTGTCGAGGTGAAGCACCGTGAGCTCGGCGAGCTCGGCGGTTGCGGCGATCAGTAGGTCGGGAATCGATGGCGCCCGGTGCTGGCCACGATTCGCGAGCACCGACTGGATCTCGAGCGCACGGTCTTCGATCCTGGGAGTGAGGTATTCCACGGGCATGGACGCAACGGGGGGCTCGGAGACGAGGGTGCGGTGATCCGCAGCCGAGCGCGCTGAGTATCCGACCTCCAGACGCGTGACAGTGCAGATGCGGACGAGGCCACGCTCGATTCGGTTGGCCCATTCGATCGCGTTTGTCGCGAGGTGGAGCCGCCCGATGGCCGACTTGTCGATGAGCCAGGTCGTCACGACCAAGCGTCCGACATGACGGTGGGGTCATCGAGGTCCTGGGCGAGTGCAGCGATTCGTTCGAGCTGGTCGATGCTGACCGGGCTGGCCTCGGTCGCGCGTTCGCGCTGGAGTGCTCGGCGGAGGTACTCGGTTCGTGAGAGCCCGATCCGCTTCGCTTTGGAGTCGATTGCTGCCAGTACTTCGTCGGGGACGTCTCGGATCAGGATGTCAGTCATGACCACCTCCGGTGATATCTAACGATATCACGTGGATCGATTACCGTCACCCGAAACCTTCATCTCGGCTGATGTGACGG
>JAAETH010000713.1 GCA_024228575.1 Actinomycetes bacterium | reverse complement strand
GAGTAGTCGCCGGGGTCGAGGGGTGTGGGATCGAGGTCGTTGTTGGTGAGGGGTGTGGCCGACTCCTCCGGGGAGTCGAACCAATCGATTGGTAGCTCGATCAAGGTCATGGTGAGGTTTCGATGGTCATTCATAGCAATCCAGCCCAGCCATGTGGTTGTCGACGGTCCGCATGTAGGCCAATGCTTCGATCGCCGGCCGGCTGCCAGGGTCGGCCAGCTCGTGATTGTCGGCGAAGGTCTCGAAGAACCGCTGGAGCAGGTGGCAGTCGGTTTCCGCCTCGATTCGAGAGTGGACGTCGGGGTCTCCCGCCGGGGGTTCGGCTACCTTGGCCGGAGAGCAGGCGCCAAGGATCAGCAGTAAGGGCACTAGTAGTCGCATGATTCGATCATACATGGAGGTGAGCCCATGACCGAAGCAGGTGTTGCATACGTCTCCCTAGTCCCCAGCATGAGGAACTTCGGCTCGGCCGTCTCTCAGGGGATGAGCGGCCAGCTCGACGGGCCCATGGATGAAGAGGGCCGCAAGCAGGGCCGTCACTTCATGGCAGGCTTCGGCGATGCAATGACGAGACAAGGTCGGAACATCTCCGGGCTCGGGGACAAGATGACGCTGGGGCTCACCATCCCCCTGGCCATCGCCGCAAACAAGATGACGGGCTTGGCCAGCGACACGGCCGAGAACCTGTCGAAGGTGCAGACCATCTTCGGGTCGGCTAGCGGTGACATCGAAGCTTTC
>JAAETH010000712.1 GCA_024228575.1 Actinomycetes bacterium | reverse complement strand
CGACGAGACCAGGGGCTCGGCCTGGTGATCGGCTTCGTGCGTGGGAATAGTCATGATCCCTGCCGGTGGCGCCGAGGAGGGGTCCTCCCATGCTCAGGGTGTGCTGCTGGCGACCCTCAGCTATGGCTTCGCTATCAATATCACCCCACCGCTTCAGGCCAAGAACGGCGCGGTGGTGTTGATGAGCAGTGCGCTCGATCGGAGTTTCGTTCATACCTATCTGCTCCCGGTCGCGTCGCCTGCGCTCGGAGCGTGCCTGAGGTACGAAACGGTCAACGGACCGGCCCGTGGGAGTACGCCGATCACGATCGCCCGAGCCTTCCTAGCCAGCCATCGATCACGCTGACGACGGACCACTCCCGCCGGAGAGTGACGGACCTCTTGACCAGGACCTCCGGCCAGGACGGCTGCACGGAAACCTCGACAAGCGCGTCCGCGGACGGATGGATCGCACCGTCTGTTGTGAACCAACCACGGGTGGTGATATTTCTGGGCTTTCTATGATTGTCCCACCCCTCCAGTACGCTTTTGGCATACGCCAAAAGCAATCAGCAACTGTGGCGAAGGGAACAAACATATGATCGTCGATGTCGATTAACTTGCGGCTGAAACGGCGGCGGCAGAAGGACTCGTCCAACTCGGCCACCGAATCTCACGTGACCACTACGACCTGTGCGTCGACTCGGCGAGGTTCGCCGACGGGCCGGTCTGGATTGCTCAGGGAGCACCATCAGCGGCACACTGGCTGGCGGATCGACTCCACATTGCTGCCAGCACTGTGCGTGAGTGGATACGCATCGGGCGCGCTCTCAGCGCATTTCGTCCGTCCGCGAACGCGTTTGCCGGGGGTCGACTCAGCTACGCCAAGGTCCAAGTCCTGACCCGCTACCTCACCGCCGAGAACGAGGCCGAGCTGCTCACCCTGGCCAAACGAATCCCCGCCGCAAGCTTGCCCGAGGCGATCGCTGCCTGGACCATGGCCAACGAGCCCGGAGAGGTCGTCGACGCCCGCCACCACCGCGACCGTTCCGTGCGCATACGCAACCACGCCGACGGCACACGCACCACCACCATCCGATCGAACGGCACGGTCGGCGGCACCCTCCAGGCCGCCATCGATGCCGAATTGATGCGTGGCGCGCTTCGGCGAGAACCCGACGGCAACTGGCCAAGCATCGCCCAGCAACGCCACGATGCGCTGGCACGCATCATCGATGGCACCGGGGGCAGCCAGCAGGGAAACATCGGCTGCGAAGTCGTCTTCCATGTTCGCGGCGACGGCTGCGCTCTCGACGACGGCACGCCCGTTACCGAATCAGCCGTGGCCAGACTGCTCGATCGAGCCTTCATTCGACTGCTCATTCATGGAGCAGACGGCAAGGCGGTCAACGCCTCCACGCGTCGACGACTGCCCAACAAGCAGCAGAAACGACTGGTCAAGGAACGAGATCGAGCCTGCATCGACTGTGGCCGCAAGGAACTGCTCACCTACGACCACAACCCAGCCTGGGAACAGACGCGGAGAACCCACACCGACGAGCTGGAACTCCGCTGTGTGCCCTGCCACCGCAAGCGGCACCACGAAGATGAGACCGCCTGAGTCCTCCTACTCGAAGCCCGCGCCCGTTCTGCACTCGCTGACCGCCTGACCCAACGCTCCCACTCGATCTCGTGACGAAGCTCACCACCAGCCGCCCCGAACGCTGATCGCGATCACAGCCACCTGTGAAGGGACGGGGGAGAATCAATTTGCCGACCTGGTCAACGGCTGGGATCTCGGCCGTTCCATGCGACGAGGCGGTCGATGGCAGGCGCGTCGTCGGGGATGGTGACTGCCTCGGCGAACGGGATCGCGACCTCGTCCAGGCCCATTGCCGAGGAGATCTCCTCGAAGAGCGCGAGACGATTCTCGGCAGGGAGGGAATCGCCCGCAGCGAACGCAGCCGTGATGACGGCATCGTCCCAGTCGGGTTGTTGTCCCGTCGCGACTGCCAGGTCCCACGTGTGGACCGTCAGCTCGGAGAAGTAGGACGCCAGGACGTCGGCGCCACTGCCCTGGATCCACGGCAACGCCATGGGCCGTTCGAGCACCGCATCGTCACGCCACGCGTCGGAGATGCGACGCGCCGATGCCGTCCATGCGTCAGACCAGCCATCGTCGGGGGCGGGGGGTTCCGTCACGGCGAAGGGGTCTTCACCGCGTCCGAGCACGGCGATGCGGTCGAGCACGCCGAGGAGGTGCCCAAACATGGTGCGGACATCCATCTCAGAACATGGCGTCGGGGCGGTGAGCTGATCGGGCCGAACGGCGGCGATGACAGAGCCGGCCGTCGCGATAGCGCTGTCGAGGATTGGCCGAGGGTCAATGCGGTCTTGGGCTGTCGAGGTCGTCGATGTGGTCATGTCACTATCATGCAGACCAAAACCGGTCAGGTAGTGACCGGTTTTGTGTGGAAGTATCGACGGTATGCGAGCCGACCGGCTGGTGGCCATCCTCCTCCTACTTCAACAGCGCGAACAGGTGACCGCTGCGGAGGTCGCGCAAGAATTGGAGGTCTCCGAACGAACCGCCCGCCGCGATCTCGACGCGCTGGCCATGGCTGGGGTGCCGGTGTACTCCGTGCAGGGCCGAGGAGGGGGCTGGCGCCTGGTGGGTGGCGCCCGCACCGACCTGTCTGGGTTGACGGCCAGCGAGGCCCGCGCCCTGTTCCTCGTTGCGGGGTCGGCCTCGGCTGCGACGCCGGCCGTGAAGGCAGCGCTGCGCAAGCTGATCCGGGCCTTGCCAGAACCTTTCAGGGTGGATGCCGAGGCAGCAGCGTCATCGCTCGTCGTGGACCCGCAACGCTGGGGGTCGAGTCGGATCGAGCGTCGAGACCCTCACTTCCTCGATGAACTCCAAGACGCCGTGATCCGCGGCGTCCAGGTGCGGCTCGGCTACATCGACAGCGACGGCGCCAAGACCGAGCGAACCGTCCACCCGCTCGGCATCGTCGCCAAGGGTCCGATGTGGTACCTCGTCTCCAACACCGAGGCAGGACGGCGGATCTTCCGGATCGACCGTGTGTCGTCGGTCGCGCCGACTACCGATCCCGTGCACCGACCCGAGGGCTTCGAACTTGCCAAGAGTTGGCGAGAGATAGCGGACGAGATCGACCGCAGACGAACGCCCCTCGAGATCCAGGCAGTCTGCGCGCCGGACGGGATCGGCCTGCTCCGCATGGTGCTCCGGAATCGGCTCGACGTGGGTGGCCCCACTACCGACGGCCGCATCGATGTCGTGATCCGCGGCCCCAACGAGTATGCGCTCGCCGGCGAACTCGCCGGGCTGGTCGAATGGCTCGAGGTAACTGGCCCCCCAGGCGTACGAGACCACCTGACCTCGATCGGCAAGGCACTCGTCGAGCGATATGGCTAGGACAAGCCCTTGTCCACTCGTTACCGTTGTGGATCGTTCCTGCCCTCTGGGCCCCCCGAGACCCCTAGGAGCATCGGCCTGGGACGATGACGGCTAGGGGACCGTCAATCGCACGCCCGAGATCTGCGCATCGGTCGAGTCCAACAGCGCGTGCGTCGCCTCCAGCTGACCCTCCGTTGCTGCCTTGTCGGCCCACGGCATGGCCGCTGTCCACCTCCACGCGTGCGCCATCACGGTCACGAAGCCCCCAACATCTCCGTCCGTTGTCAACACCCGACGCAGCGCGGAGACGTACTCGTTCCGGAAGATGTTGGGGACGACGATACGGGCCTCACCAACCGCCGAGAGCTCGGCGTTCATCATCACCCGCGCCACTCTTCCATTGCCGTCGGTGAACGGATGGACCTCCGAAACCACCAGCATCACATACGACGCGCGAGCAATACCCGGCGGGAGCCGATCCATCTCCACCAGGCCCTTGCGAAGCGTTCCTTCTACCAATTCAGGGGCAACGAACTGGTACGTCCCGACCTGATTCGGCTTGGTCTTCCACTCCCCAGGTCCTTGGTCCGGCCTCCCAGCCAGGATGGTCTGATGCCGGGTCCGGAGATAGGCAATCAGCTCGTCGGGGTCACCCGAGGTCGTCGCCCGGCCCACCGGGTCGACGACACAGCGATAGGTACCAAGAATGTCGTGTCCATCCTCTGGCCGATCGGCTGGCGGTTGCTGAGACTCGATGATCTCGCGGGCCTCGTCCAGCGTGAACACGGTGCCCTCGATGTAGTTCGAGAAGTAGGCCTCATAGAAGGGCAACTCACCGACCGGTTCCGATGCGAGCAGATGTTGTGGCACTTCGGTCGGGAGATTCGCCAGCGCAGCGCTCGCCGTGTTGAAGAGTTCGAGGCGGCGTTCGTCCCACGGGGTCCCAGACACGAAGGCTCGAAACATCTCTCCGGCATCGCGTCGCACCGGCTCGACCCCACCGAGCTGATCAAACAGCTGGTCGACATCAGCCAGGTCTCCGGTCCAACCCAGCGCCGGCGCCAGTTGGTGACACTCTTCGCAAAGCCGTTCCAGACGCGCGGGCCCCCAGGCTATGGCCTTGCCAGCCACCCAATCCTCGAGCTCGGCCCGCGACAGCGTCCGCGGCACCCGACCGCGGCGGCCTCGGGATGTCACCAGATTGTCGAGCAACGTCCGGGCCGCGCTCGACATGTGCAGTCCCTCAGGCCACACCGAGTCCGGCACCGGCGCCTCGACAGCGCCACCTCGCCGGACCCTGATCTCCAAGCCCGGCAACTCGAACTTCTGCCGGGGCGTGTCTGCAACAACGAACAACACTCCGTGAACAATCCGGCCACCATCGGCAGCTGACCGATCTACGACCACCGCGCCGGGGCACAACCTGGCCAAGATCCGCCACGGATTGGCCAGCACGATCTCGGCTGCTTCGCTCGTGAGATCTGCCGTGTAGATCTTCGGCGCCAGTCGCCTGATCCGGCCCTCACGGACCGCCCTCGAAAGCGTAGTGCTCCCGGCCACGTCGTCGAAAAACACTGTTCGCGGGCCCGTCGGCCACTTGACTCTCCCAGCACGTGCCATGGCGGTACGCTACCGACCCCTACGCCCGCAATCTGTAAGTTTCTTAGCCTAATTAACGCCACGCCAGGTCGCCATGGCCACAAGTCCTCACAAACGGTAAGAAAATTCTTGAAAACATGGCCTCATGCCGGTGGGTGAGCTGGCTTTGCGCATGCTGTGTCCAGCCGACAGTTGAGCACGTCCGCAGGTAGCGTCAGCTTCACACAGCTAGCTGCCACTGCCGGGAGTGCATGCAAGGGAAGAGGATTCACCCATTGCTCGCCGGCATCAGCGCGGTGTGAATAGGGTCTCGAATCTCTGTTGCGGCTTCCCAAATTCGACGACCGACAAGAGACCGGCCTCGTTCGAAGCAAGATGCCGAATGCCAGTAGCTCCTTCGGGCAACGCGCTGCTTGTCCAGCCGATTCCGTCTGTTGACACTCGAAAGGAATCGGGCGCGCCGAAGGGTGGCTCTGCCGGTCCACCGACTGTGAAGGCTCCGAAGTATCCAGACGATCTCACCGAAGACGGCATCGTCGGAATCTGAGACCAGGTGGCGCCGACGTCATTGGTTGACCACGACTCTCCAGAGCTGAGCAAGAACAACGCCGAGCCGACCGCCCTGACGGCGGGACCTAGTTGTGGGTTGGCCGGAGGCGAGGGCAGCGGCATCCATGTCACATCGTCCAATAGATACAGCTGGGGCGCTCCCCCTTGAAGCCATGTGAGGCCGATCGGCATGCCTTGGAGGAACGTGAACGCATACACACCCTCGTCGTTGTCCAACAGGACGGGTGCACGGCCCGGTCTCACCACCCACAGGACTAGGCCCCCGACGCCTGACTCGAAAGCTCGATTCGAGCCGGAGAAGAGTGCCACCTGGCCGTCGGCACTCACATCACCCGGTCCGTGGGCGTTCTGCCATCCGTTGAAGAACAGTTGGTCCATGCCAGGAAGCTCTATCTCCTCCCAGGTCAGCAAGTCATCACTGATCGCAACGAAGGGGTCTTCGCCCAAGAGTTCCGGGTCTTCGAACCCGCTTGAGCCGTAGAGCATGAAGCCGTCACCGAACGGCCAGATCCGGTAGGGCCCGGCGAGAGCCTCGGGCAGACCCGTGAGCCCGCCGCCGTTCTCTGTCCAATGCACGCCGTCGGCGGAACGCACCACGGCAAATTCGCCGTCTGGGTTGTCCCCAACGCTCACGAAACCTCCTGCGTGATCGGTCGCGGTCGCTAGCGTTCGGCCGTCCAACAGTGCGGTGAGTCCAGTTTCAGTTGGCTCGGACCGATCAGCATCACTTGCTGCGGTCGCAGATTCTGGGGCGGCCGTGGACGGCGCTACCGCCTGGGTCACTGAACTTGCTGGGGTGATGCTCTGCGAATTGTCCGAGGCGACAGCATCTGGCTCGGCCGGCGATCCGCAGCCTGTTGCTATCGCAATAGCGAACCCAGCGGAGAGGAGTTTGAGGATTCGAGCAGGTGCCGCCATGTCTCCAGTATCGACGACGCGACACACGAATCAAGATGAGCGATATCTCCAAGCTCCCAGGATCTGGGCAGTGACGAGCCTGGCATCCTTCTTCGTGCCGTGGAGCGCACGCGGGACCTGGGTCGACTTCCCTGCCCGCGCAGCCGCGGACTTCCCAGTCTCTGGGCCGCGCTGTCGGATGTTCGCCATGGCCCTCGCCCGCAGCGTGTTCCTGCCGGAGATGGACCAGCTATCCACAGCAAGTAGCCACTATGGGTCCAAGGCCACCGTTGGGTCGAGGAGCCATGTCCCATGGCTTCAGAACTACTCGACATGGACACCCGAGATGGCCCGGCTGCTCACGAGCTGTTGGATCTGCTCGATGCCTTCGAAGATGTCGTGG
>JAAETH010000711.1 GCA_024228575.1 Actinomycetes bacterium | reverse complement strand
GAGATGCCAGAACGCGGCGAGCGCGGTGGCCAGCGAGGCGAAGGCCGTGGAGCTGGTGGCCCGGCTGCTGATGGCGAGCCCACCGGAGTCGATGCCTGACGAGATACCTGATCGGGCTTGTGACTCTCAAGCCCCGTGCTTCTGGAGCCGACCCACAAGGGGTCGGCTTCGGCGCGTTATTCCCACCAACGCGAGTTGTTGTCCCGGGCGGGGTTTCTCACTGGCGGCGGCGGGGCGGGATTGGCTGTGTCACGGCTGCTCTCGCGGTCCAAGGGCTTGTCGCGTTCCGCGGCGTGTTATCTGGCGGGCTGGGTGACGGTGGGTGGTGGTTCGGTCACGATTGGTCGACCAGACGCGCCCGCGGGCGCGTTTCGCCACGCTCTGTCATCTACTCGGTCACACCGAGTCGACGGGACGCGTCAGCGGACAGCCCCACCCCACCCCAGATCGCCACGATCGAGCCTTTCATCGGTGCCGTCTCATCCATACGAGACCCCAACCCGTGGACTACTCGTCTAGGCCCCAAAAACCGACCAATCGACTGGGTCTGGCAGGGTCGACAGTTGCTGGGTGCCCATGACCTCGACGTACTTCTGTGCCGCTCCGGTGTTGAAGATGACCACTCGCTCGTCGGGGTCGATGGCCTTCTCCGCCACCAGCTGTTCGAGCACACTCAGGCACGCACCGGTCTCTGGTGCGAAGGCGATGCCCTCGAGGGCCGAAGCTCGACGGGACCAGGCCAGAAGTGAATCCTCGGGGCAGTCGCGCGCCTGGCCACCAGATTCGTTGACGGCGTCGAGGATCATGAAATCGCCGACCGCTGCGGGGACCCGCAAGCCGCTCGCCGCGGTGGCGGCGTTCGGGAACGGGTCGGCGAAACGTTCGCCGTTGCGCCACGCGGTGCTGATCGGTGCACATCCCTCGGATTGGCACGAGATCATGCGTGGACGTCCTTCGTCGGCCAGCCAGCCGATTTCGCCGAGTTCGGCGAACGCCTTCCACATGCCGATCAGGCCGGTTCCACCCCCGGTCGGATACAAGATGACGTCGGGCAGCGACCAGTCGAACTGTTCGGCGAGCTCGAGACCCATGGTCTTCTTGCCCTCGATGCGGTACGGCTCCTTCAGCGTCGAGACATCGAACCACCCCATGTGAGGTGTTCCCTCCCGTACGACCGCTCCACAGTCGGTGATCAGACCGTTCACCAAGAAGGCGTTGGCACCGTAGTACGACGCCTCGTACTGGTTGACGATCGGTGTGTCCGCGGGCATGAACACGTACGCGTCGAGGCCGACCCTGGCAGCGTACGCCGCCATGGCCCCGCCGGCATTGCCTGCAGTTGGAATCGCAACACTCTTCACACCGAGCTCGTTTGCCCGGCTGACGGCCATCGAAAGACCTCGGCTCTTGAACGACCCGGTAGGCAGCTGAGACTCGTCTTTCACCCACAGGTTTCGTAAACCCAGTTCTGCGCCCAACCGGTCGCAGCGGAGCATCGGTGTCATACCTTCACCCAGCGAAGCGATCTTCGAGTGGTCGTCGACGGGCAGCAGTTCCTGGTAGCGCCACATGGTGGGCTCTCGACCTGCCACGACGTCCTTGCTCATCTTCGCTTTCACAGCATCGAGGTCGTATCGGACCCACAGGGGGCGGCCCTCGTGAAGGGTCTGAAGTTCGTTGTGAGCCAGCCGGGTGCCGTCGATGGCGGCCTCGAGGTGCGTCACATTGCTAGCTGAAGAGATATCGCTCACGGGTTGGGGTCCAGTCTCAGAGATCAGGCTTGGGGCCGTTTGTGGTCGGGATCGAACATCGGCTCGGATCGTACGATGCAAGACGAGCGTATTCCGATGATGTCGATGGCGAGCGCGGTGCCGGGATTCGCGAATTGGGGGTCGACGTAGCCCATGGCGATGTTGGCCTCCAATGTGTAGCCGTAGGCGCCACTGCTGATCACGCCGACGAGCTCGTCGTCCGCCCAGATCGGGTCGCCGCCGTGGGCCGATGCCTCGGTGTTGTCGACCTCCATCACCACGAAGCGGCGTCTGTCGCCCGCCTCGTGTCTGGCAACGATCGCGTCGCGGCCGCGGAAATCCTTGTCCAGGTCGACAAACCGTTCGAGGCCCGCTTCCAAGACCGTGTACTCGGTGTGGAGATCGGTCTTCCAGCCGCGGTAGTTCTTCTCGATCCGCATCGACTCGGTGGCGAGCAGGCCGAAACCGATCATTCCGAGCGGCCGGCCCGCATCCCAGAGGGCCTCGTAGACGGTGAGTGAACCCTCCATCGCGAAGTGCAGCTCCCAGCCGAGTTCGCCGGTGAAGCTGACCCGTAGGGCCTGGACCGCTACGCCGGCGATGTCGAATGAACGCGTCGCCAACCAGGGAAAGGAGGTGTTGTCGAGGGGATGGTCCGTGACGGCTGCCAGCACGTCGCGAGAACGCGGCCCGGCCACCATCAGCGCATTGTGTGTGTCGCCGAGGTTGGTGATGGTCACAGTCCCGGGCGGGTTTGCCTCGTTCAACAGGTCGATGTCGTGCCATTCGGCGGCTGCAGCGCTGAGGAGCCAGAACCGATCGTCACCGAGCCGCGTGACCGTGAACTCGGAGCGGAACCGCCCCTTCTCGTCGCTGACATAGGCCAAGCCGGTGCGGCCTACTGCGGGCATCCGCCCCGCGTTGAGCCGGTCGAACCACTCGATCGCACCCTCGCCCTCGACCAGGTAGCGGGTGAAGCCGGAGATCTCGACGATGCCTACGTTGTTGCGCACGGCCCTGGCTTCGGCACCGATCTGGTCGTGGAAGGTCGAGAACCGGAAGGCTGGCACGTGTTCGAAGTTGCCCTCTGGCGGGTGGAAGTAGAGCACGCGCTCCCAACCGTTGAGGGAGCCGAACTCTGCGCCGGCGGAGGCCAAGGTGTCGTACAACGGCGTGCACTTCGCCAAACGCCCGGCGGGGCGGTATTCGTCTGGCCGGTGGAAGATGAACTCGCGCTGATACTCCTCGACGGCTTTGGCCGACGTGTAGGCCTCGCCCGCGTACTGGGTGAACCGCCTCGGGTCGAGCACCCACGTGTCCCATTCGGACTCGCCATCGACGATGATCTCGGCCAGGACCTTGCCCAGCCCTCCAGCCTCACCGATTCCGGCGCGGATACCCAACATCGCGTAGCCGTTGGGCACACCGGGGAGTTTGCCGACCAGGGGAACCCCGTCGCCGGAATAGGTGATCGGACCGTTGACCACCGAGGCGACGCCGGCGGTCTGGAGCACGGGCAAACGTTCCATCACCCGCTCCATGTTGTTGATCAACCGATCGAGATCGGGTGGCTCGAGTTTGCCTGCAAAGTCCTCGGGGATGTGTTCACGCCCCCACGTCTTGCAGCCCTGTTCGTATATGCCGACCAGCAGACCGTTGTGTTCCTGGCGGCTGTAGAAGTCATCGCCCGGGTCTCGGATCAGTGGGACACGCCGGTCGAGCGCGGCGATTTCGGGGATCTCTTCGGTGACGAAGAACTGGTGCTCCATCGACGACACCGCCGACTCGAGGCCGTAGAACTCCCCCACCTGGTGGACGCGATAACCGGCGGCGTTCACGAACACCTCGCACTCGATGTCGCCCCGGTTGGTGCGCACCAGCCAGCCGTCACCGATCGGATCGAGGCCGTTGACGCTGGTATGACGAAACACCTTGCCGCCGTTGAGGCGACCCGCCCTGCACAGACCGTTGACCAGTCCGGTCGGATCGATGTCGCCGTCGACAGGATCCCAGAGCCCACAAGACAGGCCGGTGACATCGAGCAGGGGATGAGATGCAGCCATCTCCGAGGGGCCGAGCACCTCGAAGTCGACGCCCATGCCCTTGGCCATGCCGACGAAGTGCCTGTACCCGTCGAGATCGGACTGGTCGTAGCCGAGGCGAATCCCGCCATCATCGCGGTGGTACGTGATGGGCGATTCGGGATCGGCAGCGAGCCTGGTATACAGCTCGACGGAGTGCTTCTTGAGCCCGACCATGGTCTGCACAGCTCCGAACTGTGTGACCTGGCCTGCCGCGTGCCACGTCGATCCCGACGCGAGTTCGTCGCGTTCGACGAGCACCACATCGGACCAGCCGCCGTGGGTGGTCAGGTGGTAGAAGGCGCTGGCGCCTCCGACGCCGCCACCGATGACGACGACGCGGGTGCGTGATGGAAGATCGCTCAACTCGGTACTCCTTGGACAGTGACGGGGTTTGTGCGGCTGACTCCGAGCGACTGTGCCAACGCCCGCGAAGAAGGCGCCTCTTCGCCCGGTGACAGGCGGTCTTCGGCGATCGATTCGATGATCGCGGCCCGGAGCTGTCGATACAACGGCTGATCGCTCCCGGGATCGACAGCGAGTCCGAGCGTTCGGGGGTCTTCGCTCACAAGTGAGCAAGCCGGATGTCGAAGCGTTCGCGAATTGCGGCGTCGTTGTCGGGGTCGAGGTGTTCGGCGGGATTGGCCAGCAGCTCGTCGATGTGTTCACCAGCAACATGGCGAGCGTCGTGAGATCCGCTCCTGGTCCACTCGTCTGGCGTCCTCCGGTCGCCCAGTGCCGGGTACAGATACTCGGTCTCCATCAGTGCCAGGGTCTGGGCCGAGCCGAGGTAGTGCCCAGGGCCCAGGACGGCTTCGGAGATCGCCTCGAGACCGATCGTCTCGTCGGTGACCTCTATCCCCCGGATGGTTCGCAGCGCTGTGCCGAGCAGCTCGTCGTCGATGACGAACTGCTCGAGTGATGCTGCCAGGAGGCTCGCCAACATGCCGGCCGACTCGTAGATGAGGTTGGCGCCGGCGAGACCGGCCAGTGTTGTGGTGACCCCCTTCTCGTATCCGGCCTGGACGTCGGGGAGCTTCGAGTCGGCCATTCCTGCCGCCACACCGCTGGGGAGCCCCAGGTGGGCTGCCAGCTGGCCAGCGGCTGCGTTGAGGACCGCATTCTCGGGGGACCCGCCGACCATCGAACCGGTTCGCAGATCGGATACGAATGGCCAGTTGCTGAAGATCATCGGGTGACCGGGCTCGATGAGATTGACCAGTATCAGTGCAGCGAGCGTCTCGGCATGGGTCTGAACGAGGGTGCCGGCCAGCGACGCAGGGCTCGTGGCTCCGGCCTGGCCTGCGGTGATGGCGGTGATCGGCATGCCTTGACGAACCGCTTCACGCAACGTGTCGCAGGCGTCCCCGCCATATCGCAGCGGCGGCACTATCGGGCTCGAGTGCAGCTTGCAGAATGGCCGTTCGGCGAAAGCCCCCGTACCGCCGGCAGCGAGGTCGAACAGCTCGATCACCGGCGTCACGTTCTCGGGGACGGTGATGGCGGTTCCGACGTGTTTGGTGGTCCCGGCCACGAGCGCGTATGCCGTGTTGATGTCGAGATCGAGCGGGTCGGGAAGATCCGTGGCGATGAGGCAGCGTGTGAACCAATGCACGTTGGGCAGCTGGTCGGCGACACGAGCGAAGTCGTAGAGATCGGTGAGCAACGATGGGCGGAAATTGGTCGTACCGATTTCGAGGATGCTGATCGCGGCTCCACCGGTGCCGTAGTGCACCCGCTGACCCGATATCTCCAGATCGTGATGACTCCTGCGGCCGTACAGCACGAATCGCCGGGCCGCCCCTTCTATGATCTCGCCCACCAGGGAACGGGGGAAGCGGAGGCGCCCATCGGAGCCGTGAACCGCTCCCCTGGCGGTGGCCGATTCGACAAGGAACTGGGGAGCGTCGGCCATTCCCAGGTCCTCGAGAACGGTCAACGCAGCGTCGTGCAGGCGATCGACGTCGTCGCAAGACAATGGCCGGTAGGTGCCGCCGGTCAAACCCGGGCCGATCGGCGGATGTGCTGCCCGCCCGCCCGCCAGTCGCTGTTGCCTCTTCGATTCGCGTGCCCTCCCCCGCCTGTTCATCGACTCGCCGTCTCGGTCAGATCGAGGGCGCCGCGGATGATGCTTGCGATATCGGCTGCATCGGACCGGGTCATGGCCAATGGAATACGCATGTCGCAGAGACCGCTGAGCACGTGCTGCGTTCGCTGCAGACCCTGTCGCTGAACGGTCTGTTCGGCGGCAAAACGCCAGTGATCGAAGTTGCTCGTGAAGCCCACCGGTTCGCCCCTGCCGAACCACTTCACGTGAACGCCGTGAGATCCAGCGATGTCGATCCAGTCGGCCATCTGCGAACTGTCGACGGAGAACTGGATCGACGACGCCACGTAGTGTTCATCGCGGTGACGGGTGGGAACCGTGATGCGAGGGTCCGCATCGAGCAGGCCGGCGAGTTCGACATAACGCTCGTTCCACCGTCGGGCGCGATCGGCAAGTTCTGCCAGTTGAGGGCGAACCAGTGCAGCGGCCAGGGCCGACATTCGCATGGAGAGGTTTGGTGTTGTGAGGCGGTGGTGCTCGAACACGCTGGCATCGGGTGTTGCTCCGTGTTGACCGTAGAGCATGTAGGAACCCGACAGCAGCACCGCACGCGCCGCGACGTCATCGTCGTCGGTGACCAGCAATCCGCCCTCGCCAGAGTTGACGTGTTTGAAGCTCTGCGTGCTGAAGCAGCCAGCGAGTCCGAACGTCCCGGTGGCGCGCCCGCGCCAGCCCGCACCCATGCTGTGGGCGCAGTCCTCGATGACGGTGATGCCGAGTGCGTCGCAGACCTGCATCACAACATCGAGGTCTGGTATGTGGCCGCGCATGTACGACAACAAGAGCCAGCGGGCGTCAGTGCGCTCAGCGGCCAGCCGAAGGTCTTCCAGGTCGATGTGATAATCGGGCGTGATGCCGACAAATACGGGCTCGGCGCCGGCGTGGGCGATCGCCCCTGGTACCGGGGCGAGCGTGAAGGTGTTCATCAGGACGGGCTCGTCGCGCTGCACTCCTGCCGCCATCAGCGCTGCGGCCATCGATGCTCCGCAGCTGTTGAAAGCGACACAATATCGGCGCCCGACCAGCGCGGCGAACTCCTCCTCGAGGAGCGCTGCGTCGGTTCCCCCGTCGCAACTCTCGCCATAACGGAACAGCTGGCCGCTCCGCATCAGTTCGTTGGCCCGATCTATGGCGGCCTGAGGGAGTGGTTCCTGTGAAGTGAGGTCGAGATGTAGGTGTGGCAGCTCGCCTTCGGGTTGGGCACCGATATCGACACGGGCGTCGGCGGAGCGGGCGTGGCCCTCCATACCTTCGAACCGCGAGATCCGCCCGGACAATGCACCCTGCCGGGCAGCGGCATCCGCGCTCATCTGCTGCCAGGTCGGGGTGCGCAGGAAGGTCAGAACATTGAGTCCGCCGGTGTAGCGGGAGGCCCGCCCGGTGGGCAGGATGTGATTGGGGCCGGCGCTCTTGTCTCCGAAGGTGACCGTGGTCTCGGGCCCGAGGAATAGCGAGCCGTAGTTGCTCAGCCGCTGCTTCCACCAGTCGAGGTCGGCTGCCAGCACCTGAAGGTGTTCAGGGGCGTACCGGTCACACGTCTCGGCTGCCTCTTCTCTGGTGTCGACCACCACGATCTCGCCGTGGTTCTCCCAGGCCGTCATCGCCGAAGTGCGGTTCGGCTCGGGCAGCTCTTCTGCGATGCAGGGCACGATCTCTGCGACCTCGGCGGCCAGCTTCTCGCTGGTGGTGACGAGCCAGACCGGCGAGTCGGGGCCGTGTTCGGCCTGGCCTACCAGGTCGATCGCCACGGTGTTCGGATCGGCAGTGTGGTCCGCAGCGATCATCGATTCGGTGGGTCCGGCGACGACATCGATGCCGATCTGGCCGAAGAGCTGACGTTTCGCTTCGGCGACCAGGGCGTTGCCGGGGCCGACGATCATGTCTGCGGGCCGGCCCGTGAACAGGCCTTGGGCCAGCGCTGCGATGGCCTGTACCCCACCAAGACCGAGGATGATGTCGGCACCGGCCATGTCGGCTGCCACCAGGATCGCGGGGTGTACTCCCGCGCGCTCGGGCCGTGCCGGGGATGTGGCGATCACGGTGTCGACTCCGGCCACCGAAGCCGTGGTGACACTCATCAGCGCCGAAGCGATGTGGGCGAACCGACCGGCCGGGATGTAGCAGCCGGCCACGTTCACCGGCAGTAGGTGGTGGCCTCCGACGATGCCAGGAGCGATCTCGGTGGAGAGCGGTCGAATGGTCGCTCGCTGCGCGGTCGCGAAGGCCCTGATGTTGTGGTGTGCGGCCTCGATGTCGTCGACGAGTCCGCGGTCGAGTGTCGCCCGCGCCCTTTCGATCGTGTCCGAATCGACCACGATCGGACCATTCCAGCTGTCGTACTCGGCGGCGAGCTTGCGGACCCGTCGTTCGCCGCCATCTCGGAGGTCGTCGAGGAGGTGACCGACCCGCTCGCTGATCTCTCGCGAACGCTGGTTCGATGGCCGCTGGGCCCGCTTGAGGTGCTTCGGTGCCATGGCTGGAACCTCGAAGGAATGGGTATTGGCGGCTCACCCTATGTCGGGCAATTCGAGCAGTCCAGGACCCGCATGAAACCCAGATGTTGCGCGAACTGAAACGTCATATGGCGATGATTGGAGTGCTGGCACGCCTTGCCGGCGCAGACGAGAGGAGTTGTGATGAACGGCCGATCTGGAGCAAATCGTGGAACTTGGCGAACATCCTCGCGGAGGATGTTCGTAGCTCTGATAGCGACGCTGTTGGCGGCCGCCATCGTGATGGTCGGTGTTCCCCCGGCCGGCGCGGGCCCAGACGGGGCCAACGTCAGGGTGGAGATCGACAGCGGCTGGGTCTCGCTCGACAACTTCACGGGAACGGTCACGATCGACTTCAGCGGCGACGGTGTTGATTGCGATCAGATCGTCGTAGCGGTTGCCGACCTCAACGAAGGCGGCATCACCGTTCCGTGTCACCTGATGCCGGGGTGGACGGTCGATGTCTCCGACACCGGCGGACGCACGGCGTCGGTCCTGTTGCAGGACGTCGCGATCACGTCCTTCGGTGACTCCACGGCTACCGTCTGGGTCGACCCCGACGATCCCGACGTGACGGTTGGGTGCGACGGTGATGTGTCGATCGGCACGAGCGGAATCCAGCGCTGGGTGCAGGCCACGGGAACTACCACCCTCGACTTCACACAGCCCGGTCCGTGCGCTGGCATAGATGATGATTCCGTTGTGCCTTCGGTCACCGACGGAATGGAGTTCGGCCTCAGCGCGACAGACGGCGACGGAGACATGAGCGTCGACGTGGCGACTGTTTCGGAACCGGGGCTGTACCGGGAGGCCGCCTTCGGCACCGTCTACGGCGAGATGTGGCCGGCAGGAGAGGGTGTGACCATCGAAGTCGTGCCCGTCAGCGAAGACGGCGGATGTGATGGTACTGCCACGTCGACCATGCAGACAGAGGTCAGCGAGCGGGGAATGTTCATGGGTCGCATGGGCTTCAACTCCGAGGGCGACTGTGTCCGCGTGACCGTCGGACCGGATGAACTCCAGATGTTCCCGACCCCGGCGGCCTCGTGTGCCCTGGATCAGACAACCGACCAGATAACCGTCGATCTGGGCAACTTCTCCGAGGGACTTCCGTTCACGACCGTCGTGGCCGGGCCGTTGGTCGGGAACCCCCACGAGGTCATCATCACGGATCCGGACGTGATATACACCGGACCGGTCGGTGACGGTTCCGGCGGTGCCTATGACTTCGTGTTGGGCAGCAGGCCAGCCGTGATGCAGATGTGGCACGAGTGGACCGGCGACGCCGGCGGTGCCCGCATGTTCACATGCGCCGATGCTCCAGCTCCGGTCGTCGATGTCGAGTTGAACCCTGCCGAGACGGGCTACTGGATCCTGACCGAGACGGGAATCGCTGCGGGCGTCGGGACTGGTGTGCCGGTGTTCGACGACACGAACTCCGAGGTTCTGAGTGGGCCTGCGCCCGCACCGGCCGCGATCGCAGCCGGAGAGATGGTGGTGTCGATGTCGATCACACCCTCAGGCGAGGGCTACTGGATCTTCACAGACGCCGGTCGAGTGATCGCACGCGGCGACGCCGTGCACTTCGGTGACATGGTCCAGCTCGCGATCACACTCGACCAGCCAGCCGTCGATTCGGTCGCCCTGCCCGACGGCACCGGCTACTACATCGTGGCCGGCGACGGAGGCATCTTCGCATTCGGTGCAGCTGCGTTCCTCGGCTCGGTCCCCCAGGTACTTCCTGGAGTGACGCTCGACTCACCAGTGGTCGGACTGGTACCGAACCTCGCTGGTGACGGCTACTGGCTCGTCGCAGGTGACGGAGGCATCTTCAGCTTCGGCAACGTCGAGTTCAAGAACTCGCTCCCCGGAATCCTGCCTGGAGTCCAGCTCGCAGCCCCGATCATCGGAGCGCTCGCCTCTGGTGACGCATACCTGATGTTCGCCAACGATGGAGGCATCTTCAACTTCGGAACCAGCGTCTTCCACGGAAGCCTCGGCGCCAACGCCAATCCCGATCCCATCACGTCGGTTGACGTACTCGCCGACAGGTCGGGGTATGTCCTCATCGACGCCGAAGGTGTCGTCGTCGGCTTCGGAGGAGCCTTCGATTTCAGCTCCGGTTTCATTCATGCCAAGTAGCTGAAACAGAACCCTCCCGGGTTCGTCGGACCGATCCTCGTGGTCGGTCCGACACCCGCGTTCAGAACAACCGGCAGTCGAGTGCCTATCGTGCTTGCGCCTGCTCGTAGAGGTCCAGATGGCGTCTGGCGGGGGTTACCCATGACCAGTCGTGGCCCATGCCACGGCGCTGGATTCCACCCCTGCGAGCCGAGTGCCGGTAGGCCCTGACAGCGCGGTGCAAGGCGTCGACCACGCCGGCGGCGTCGACCGATTTCGAGATGAATCCGGTTCCGTTCGCCCGGTCGGCGTCGGCATCGATGACCGTGTCGTGAAGCCCGCCGACGTCGGTGACGACGGGGATGGTGCCGTAGGCCATCGCCTGCATCTGGGCCAGGCCGCACGGTTCAAAACGGCTCGGCATGACGAACAGATCGGCACCGGCGAAGATCTGGTGAGCGAGCGGCTCGTCGTAGCCGTCGAAGAAGAACACCTGGTCTGGGGCATCGTCGGCGGCCTGTCGCAGCTGCCACGCAAGTTGTGCCGACCCGCTGCCGAGGACGAACAGCCTTGCCGGAAACCCGTCGAGGAAGCGGAGGGTGCCATTGAGGATGTCGAGGCCCTTCTGCTCGACGAGCCGGGTCACTACACCGATGATCGGGTGGTTCGAGTCGGCCCAACCGGCGATGTCGTGAAGCTGGGCCCGGCAGGCCACCTTGCCTGCCAGATCGGTGGCGTCATAGGGCTCGGCGGTGTGGGGATCGGTGGCGGGGTTCCAGATCTCGACGTCGATTCCGTTGCGGATGCCGACCAGCCTGTCACCGAGGATTCGCAGGCGTCCGTCGAGGCCCATGCCCGCCTCGGAGGTCAGGATCTCGTTTGCATAGTTCGGGCTGACAGCCACGACCCGATCGGCCAGAGCGATACCACCGGCAAGGGGATTACACGCGCCAAACCACTCGAAGTGCTCGACCCCGGTTCCCATGACGCCGAGCCAAGAGCCGTCCATCGTCCCCTGGTATCCGAGCGTGTGGATCGTCAGCACGCTGGGTGTCGCGACCGTCTGCAGTCCGAGCACAGCAGCGGTGTGCCAGTCGTTCAGGTGTAGGACGTCTGGCCGTTCGACGTCGTTGAGAGCGGCGACCGTTGCCGAGAAGCCCATGAACCGGCGGTCGTTGTCCGACCAACCCTCGCCGTGTTCGTCGGTGTAGGGGTGGGGACGATCGATACCCGCTGTGTGGACGAGCGTCAGGTCGCCGAGCACCGGATGGATGCCGCGGCGCACGTGGCACGGCCCGACCCACTCGGGCACATCGAGATCGATCGTGTGCTGGGCGGCGAGGTCGGTGCCGCCATAGTCGGGCATGACGATGCCGACGTCGTGGCCTTGAGCACGCAGGGCCTTGACCAGTCCTGCAGCAGCTTCGGCGAGCCCGCCGACTCGCGCGACCGGGGTCATCTCCGACGTCGCAAACAGGATTCTCACCTTGTGTTCCCTTCGCGGCGCAGCACGACCGTGGCCCACGGTCCGACAGGGATCGACTCTCCCGGCTGGACGACCTCTGACCCGTCGACGCGTCGGGCCGTATCGATGTCGATCATCCAGCACCGTTCGGACAGAGGGACGGGAAGGGAGAACTCGAGCGGGGCACCCTGAGCGTTGAACATCATCAGGAAGTCGTCGTCGACGACACGCTCGCCACGCCGGCCGCGACGGGTGATGGCCTTGCCGTTCAGGAACACACTCAGCGAACTCGCGTAACCGACCGCCCAGTCGTCGCTTGTCATCTCCGCTCCGTCGGGTTGGAACCATCCCATGTCTGTGACGTGGTCGCCGTGGATAGGTCGACCCTCGAACCAGCGCCTTCGCCGGAAGATCGGGTGATCGCGGCGCATCCTGATGAGTTTTGTAGTGAAGTCGTGGAGCTCGCTGTCGGCTGAGTCCCAGTCGATCCACGAGAGTTCGGAGTCGTGGCAATAGGCGTTGTTGTTGCCGTGTTGGGTCTTGCCGATCTCGTCTCCCGCCAGCAACATCGGGACACCCTGCGACAGCAGCAAGGTGGTGAGGATCGATCGTTTCCTCGTGTTGCGAACCGTCCGGATCGTGTGATCGTGTGTTGGGCCTTCGACCCCAGAGTTCCACGATCGATTGTGTGACTCGCCATCGTTGTTCGAGTCGCCGTTGGACTCGTTGTGTTTCTCGTTATACGACACGAGATCGGTCAGCGTGAATCCGTCGTGGGCGGTGACGAAGTTGATGCTGGCCGAAGGAACCCGACCCGACCAGGCGTACAGGTCTGAGCTTCCGGTGATGCGCGACGCGAAGTCGGCCAGGGTTTCGTCGGCGCCGCGCCAGAAGTCGCGCACACCGTCACGGAACTTGGCGTTCCACTCGGACCACAGTGGTGGGAAATTGCCGACCTGGTAGCCACCGGGACCGACGTCCCACGGTTCGGCGATGAGCTTGACCTGGTTCACGACGGGGTCTTGATGGATCAGGTCGAAGAACGACGACAATCGGTCGACGTCGTGTAGACCCCTGGCCAGAGTCGAAGCCAGATCGAATCGGAACCCGTCGACGTGCATCTCGAGGATCCAGTAGCGCAGGCTGTCCATCATCAGCTGCAGCGTCTGGACGTGACGCATGTCGAGGCTGTTGCCCGTGCCGGTGAAGTCGACATAGTAGCGCCGATTCTCGGGGCTGAGCCGGTAATACTGGCCGTTGTCGAACCCCTTCAGCGACATCATCGGTCCCAGGTGGTTTCCCTCGGCCGTGTGGTTGTACACCACGTCGAGGATCACCTCGATGCCGGCGCTGTGGAAGGCCTTGACCATCGCCTTGAACTCGGTCACCTGTTGGCCGGTGTCACCAGACGACGAGTACGCGCCGTGAGGGGCCAGGAACGCAAGTGTGTTGTAGCCCCAGTAGTTGTGCAGTCCCCTGTCGACCAGGAAGTGATCGTCGACGAACTGGTGGATCGGCATCAATTCGACGGCGGTGATTCCGAGATTCACCAGATAGTCGAGGATCGGCTTGGAAGCCATGGCGGCGTAGGTACCGCGCAAGCCGGCTGGCACGTCGGGATGTGTCATGGTCATCCCGCGCACGTGGGTCTCGTAGACGACGGTGCGATGCAGTGGCACGTGAGGGGGTTTGTCGCCCTCCCAGTCGAAGTTGTCGTCGACGACGACCGAGTGGGGCATGAACGGAAGGCTGTCCTTGTCGTTCATGACGTCGCCGTCGAAAGGATCGGCCGGATACAGCGCCTCGTCCCACTCGACGTGGCCAGAGACGGCCTTTGTATACGGATCGACGAGGAAGTTCGACGGGTTGCACACGAGGCCCTGGGCGGGACTCCACGGTCCGTGGACCCGGTAGCCGTAGCGCTGGCCGGGTTGCACCCCTGGCATGTAGCCGTGGTGAACAAACGCCGTCGTCTCGGGCAGGGCGATGCGGCGCTCGGAGCCGTCGGGATCGATCAGGCAGAGCTCGACCAGGTCTGCAACCTCGGAATACACCGCGAAGTTTGTGCCATCACCGTCGTAGGTGGGGCCGAGCGGATACATCGAACCGGGCCAGATGGCAGAGGTGTCGTGCCGTTCGGGGGCCGGGTCTCTGAGATACGTCATGGGTCGCAACAGGCTAGACGGTCGGCGGGAGTTCGGGATTGAAGCTCCGGGCGCTGTCCAACTCGTTCCAATCGGCCGCAATCGAGAGACCTACAGGATCTCGACCTGAGAGTGTTGGAACACCGCCGGGCTCAGGAGAAATCGATCGAGACCTTGAGAGCACCCGTGTCCTCGGGTTCGTGGGCTATGTGCATCGCCTCGTCGATCTGTTCGATCCCGTAGACGTGGCTGAGCAGGGGTGCGACGTCGACCTCTCCACCTGCGATCAGGTCGAGTGCCTCGCGAAACGAGGCGGCATCGGGTTCGAACTGGGCACCGTAGGTCGACGACGCCTTCAACCGCTTGCGAAAGAACCGACCGAAGTGCATCGGGATGGCGCCATCGGTGCTCGGCAGGCCGAACCACATCAGTTCGCCGTCCATCCTCGCAAGGTCGACGGATTCGAGGAATGTGTCGGAGCGGCCCACGGCCTCGACCACATAGTCGGCGCCGACGCCGGCGGTCTCGTCGGCGATCGCTTCCTCGATCGAGGCATCGGTAGCGTTGACCAAAACATCGGCGCCGTACCGCCCAGCCAGGGCGAGCCGGGCGCTGGAGTAGTCCGAGACGATGACCTTTGCGGCACCCGCACGTTTCAGCAGGTAGGTCCAGAACAGGCCTGCCGATCCCTGACCGACAACAGCGACCGTTTCGCCTTCGACATCGCGCGGGAACATCCTGCGGGCAAACACGACCGTGCCGAGCTGTTGTGCCATCAGGAGGTTGCTTCGAGGAACGACCGTGTCGGGCAGCGGGGTGCAAAACGTACCGCCGACTCGTTGGTACTCGTTGAAACACTCGCCCGCAGGGGGCATGGGAAACGTGAGCACCCGTGTTCCGACTTCGAGGTCCTCGACGTTGCTGTCGACGATCTGGCCAATCCCCTCGTGCCCCGGATATCCATGGGGACAGGGCATCGGATGGTTGATACCCGCGCCCATCATCACGATGTGGAGGTCGCTGCCACAGATCGAGGCCATCTCGCTCTTGACCAAGACCTGCCCGTCGTCGATCTCGGGAATGTCGATCTCCTCGCAGATCATTCGTCCGATATCGACCATTCGGGTCGCACGCATCATCGTCATCGCCCAGGTACTCCTCAGCTCAGTGCAAAGGGTGTCACAGCTGAGCGATCGGTACCGAGATGGGTCGCCTGTGATGTCGGACTTCTGCTCTCAGATGCCGAACTCGCCGATTGTGACAGAACCATCTGCCCCGTCGGCTCGAAGCACCGTCTTGAACGTGCGGGCAACGATGTGTAGGTCGAGCAGCAGGGACATCGAGTTGATGTAGGTGAGATCGAGCTCGAATCGTTCGTCCCACGAGACGTCATTTCGCCCACTGGTCTGGGCGAGCCCGGTGAGGCCGGGCCGTACCTGATGTCGTTTCGCCTGCTCGTCGGAGTAGCGCTCGAGATAGCGCACGAAGAGTGGTCGTGGTCCGACCACACTCATGTCGCCCCTGATGACGTTCACGAAGGTCGGGATCTCATCGAGGCTCGTCTTGCGGAGGAGATCGCCCAACCAATGACGGCGCTCTGAGTCGGGCAACGGGTTGCCGGCCGCGTCGGTGGAGTCGAGCAGTGTTCGGAACTTGAGTATGCAGAAAGTCTCGCCACCGAGGCCGGCGCGCTCCTGGCGAAATATCACAGGATTGCCCATGAGAAGCCTGATCGCAGCCGCCGTGACCGCAGCGACGGGCGCCATCAGCACGAGAGCTGCGATGGCGGCCACGATGTCAAATGTGCGTTTCCACCACGGTGTTGGGATGATCGGCACCGGCCGGACCGAGGCAGCGTCGTCAGGACCTGTCACGTGTCTCGTCATCGTTTCTACCATGGTTCCATTCTCTGTATGTGAGGTGGGAGTCTTCTGGTGGGCCGGTGTTGCTTCAACACCCACACACACATGTCAAGACTACGCTAAGTGAGATTTGCACGCCAGGCAAAAGTCGGGCTGGAGCGCTGATCTCCAGTTGGGCGTGACGATTCGGCCGTTGCGTTGTCCTGAATTGTTGCGCAGTTGTGTTGTGGGTGATATCACGGAGAGCGGTGAGGACAACACACGTACGCACACATATGCACAATCTGGTGAACCGGCTCGATTCTGAGATGGGTTGGGTCAGGGGACATCGCGACGGCTTGGTGGCCCTTCTCGACTTGTTGGTCTGGATCGTGGTGGTTCTGATCCTGCCGACGGCGTTGGGACTCGAGGCAGGTTCTGAGTCGATCGCAGGCCGTCTGGTCGTGGGTCTGGCCGCGGGATGTGTGTCGGTGCTGGTCGGTCGCCGTGTGGGCTTGTATTCGATCTGGGCGCTCGGGTCACCCACCGGAACGCTGAGGTTGACGGTTCCTGTCCTGGCCGGTGCTCTCGTGGCCGGCCTTGTTGCGACCGCTCTCGGGTTCGGGCGCGCCATACTCCTGTGTGTCTGCTCCGCCCTCGTGGCCTTTGCGGCGCAGACGATTGCCCGCGTCGCATGGCGTGCACATCGCGACAAGATGAACAGCCTTCTCAGGGCCAAGGGTGAGCCGATGATCATCTTCGGCGCCGGCTTCGGTGGAGCACACATCGCCGAGGCTCTTTCCCAGGAGATCGGCCGATATCGCGTCGTGGCGATGCTCGACGACGCAGAACGTGTGCACGGTCGCAAGATTGGGGGCATCGCTGTCGCTGGTGGGCGTGAGAAGCTCGGCGCCCTCGTCGAGGAACACTCTGCCAAACACCTGCTGATAGCGATCCCGTCGGCACGCTCGGGCCTGATCCGCGAATTGACCGATCTCGGGCGGTCGTTCGGGCTGCACGTCAGCGTTCTTCCGACGATGACCGAGGTGATGTCTCGCGGCGGGGTTGTCTCGGCTTCCGACATCCGCGACGTGACGCCGGCCGACTTGCTCGGGCGAAAGCAGGTCGATCTCGACCTGCATCAGTGCGGCCGCTATGTCGCTGGGAAGACCATCCTCGTGACGGGTGCCGGCGGATCGATCGGGTCAGAGCTGTGTCGGCAACTTGCGCGTCTCGATCCACGCAAGGTCCTGATGCTCGATCGCGACGAATCGGCACTGCATGCTCTGCAGCTCTCGATGGAAGGGCGTGCTCTGCTGGACGACGATTCGCTCATAGTCGCCGACATCCGCGACCGCGACCGCATGGCCGCTGTCTTCGGTACCTGGCATCCAGAGATCGTCTTCCACACAGCAGCGCTCAAACATCTGACCCTGCTCGAGGCTGCACCCGGTGAAGGTTTCAAGACCAATGTTGGCGGCACCCACAACCTCCTCGAAGAGGCGTCTGCTCACGAGGCGATGCGGTTCATCAACGTGAGTACCGACAAGGCTGCCGACGCCAGCAGCGTTCTCGGGTTCACCAAACGCCTCGCAGAACGTCTCACGGCGAACAAGTCGCAGAATCCCGACCGTCAGTACCTCTCGGTTCGCTTTGGGAATGTCCTTGGCAGCAGGGGTTCGGTCCTCGACGCGTTCGCCAAACAGATCGAGATGGACGAGCCTCTCACGGTGACGCATCCCGAGATCGAGCGGTACTTCATGACCGTCGAGGAGGCTGTTGGCCTCGTCATCGCGGCCGGCGACATCGGGCGAACCGGCGAGGTGATGATCCTCGAGATGGGCAAGCCGGTGAAGATAGTGGACGTGGCCCGTCAGATGATCGAGAGTTCTGGCAAGAACCTCGACATCGAGATCACAGGGTTGCGGCCCGGCGAGAAGATGACCGAGAGGCTTACCGGTGTCGAGGAGCCGGTGGTGCTGAACGAGACCGGCCTGATGTGGCATGCAACCTGTCCCCCAGTCGGCTGGTCCGACATATGCGATCTCGCTCTCATCGCCGACGATGACCTGCTCAGAGCCGAGCTCCGCGATGCCGCGGAGTACAAACCCATCCGCCCAACTCCGATCACGTCGCCAGTTCGGACCTTCCTCTCTCCTCCCGACATGACCGGGGCCGAGCGCAGCTCGCTGCTCGATGCGTTCGACTCGGGGTGGATTGCTCCCACAGGGCCAAGTGTTGTCGAGTTCGAACGGCACCTGGTCGACTACCTCGATGTGCCCGCTGCGCTTGTTCTCAGCAGTGGCTCCGCTGGGCTACACCTTGCTCTTCATCTTCACGGTATTGGGCCCGGCGACGAGGTTGTGGTTCAGACCGCCACGTTTGCAGCCTCGGCATTTGCTGTCCTTCAAACGGGCGCAACCCCGATCTTTTGTGATTCCGACGCCAGGACGGGAAACCTCGATCCGGTCCTGTTGGCCGAATTCCTCAGCTCGCGCGAGCGGATGGGGCGACTACCGGCCGCTGTCGTCACCGTCGATCTCTACGGTTTCTGCGCCGACTACGACACCATCAAGCCACTGTGCGAAAGCTACGGCATCCCCCTCATCCAGGATGCCGCTGAAGCCCTCGGCAGCCTTGCCTGTGGTCGACATGCGGGCGCCCACGGAGACTTCGGCGTTCTCAGCTTCAATGGAAACAAGATCATCACGACAGGAGGTGGTGGTGCCCTGCTCGGCGATATCGACCAGATCGAACATGCTCGCAAGCTGTCGACCCAGGCCCGCGAGCCCTTACCACACTTCGAGCACGTCGAGCGGGGCTTCAACTACAGGATGTCGAACCTGCTGGCCGCTGTCGGAGTGGCACAGATGGGCAGGCTCGAGAGCATCATCGAACGTCGCAGCGAGATCAGCGCGTTCTACCGGTCGGAGATCGAGGTTTCATGGTTCCCAACCGGGGTCACCGATCGCCCCAACTCCTGGCTGAATGTGGCCGAACTCCCGGACGGAATTGCACCAGAACTGGTGTGTGATGCGCTCAACGCCCACGGCATCGAGGCACGTCGGGCGTGGAAGCCAATGCATCAGCAGCCGGTGTTCGCCGGTGCCGAACAGATCGGTGGCCGGTGTTCTGACCGATTGTTCGAACGTGGAATCTGCCTGCCCTCTGGAGCAACACTTTCCGACGCCACCGTCGAGAGGATCGCCGCCGTGGTCAACGACACGATCACAGTGACCTCGACGCTCGCTGTCAGCTAGAGCCGACCCCGGAGAAGACATGACTTCGAGCAACACCGTGACGACCGCCGCTCTCCCGATGACACCTCTGCAGAGCGGGATGTTGTTCCATGCCATCTCGAACCCGGGTTTGGGAGTGGACATCGAGCAGATCAGCTTCGAGCTGCACGAGGCGGTCGACTTCGCCCGCCTCGAGGCTGCGTTCAATACGGTGACGAACCACTACTCGATTCTGCGCAGCGCCTTTCGTTGGGCCGACGTCGATCAACCTCATCGAGTCGTCGCCGACGAGGCCGTGGTTCCATGCACGGTGTTCGACTGGGAGGGTCTGGCCGTCGAGGACCGCGACAGCAGATGGGCCGACCTGCTCGAACGGGACCGTTTCACCGACTTCACTCTCGACCGCATACCCCTCCAACGCCTGTGTCTCGTCCGCGTCGCACCGGACCACTCGTTGGGCCTCTGGACCTTCCACCACGCCTTGCTCGATGGGCGCTCGTTCCCACTCGTGTTGAAGGAAGTGTTTCGTCGGTACGATTCCGGGCCCGACCCAGATGCCGGATCCGAGGCTGATTCGGCCGTCGACTTCGAGGCTTTCGTCGCACACGTCAACAACCTCGATCACGAGGCGACGCGTCCACTGTGGGAAGCGAGCTTCGAGGGTGTGGAGATTGCTCAACCGCTGACCATGTGGGCAGACGCAGGGGTAGAGGGCCGGCCTCATCGAGGCGTAGCGCAGACCCGCCTGTCGCAGGAGTGCACGGCGGCGTTGCGCTCCAGGGCCGCGGAGGCCGACGTCTCGCTCAACAACCTGGTCCAGGCCGCATGGGTGACCCTGCTCGACCGTTATGGCGCTGACTTCGATTCCGAGGGGCCACGCGACATCGTCATAGGCACAACCCGTGCATGTCGGCACGTGATGCCCGATCTAGCCGATACCGTCGGCTTGCTCATCAACACCTTGCCACTCCAGGTCCGTTTCGACCGCTCCGACTCGCTCGCCGACCTTGCACGCGGCCTACGACAACGCCAGGTCGAGCTCCGCGATCTCGAGGCCACACCGCTTCATCTCGTGCAGCAGTGGGCGGGGACTGCAGCGCGAACACAGCTGTTCGAGTCGCTCGTCGTCTTCGACGAAGCCTCGCTCGACGCTCGGATGGCTGATCATGGCGAGGGCCGCGAGTTCGTCTATGAGGGGCAGACCAACTATCCCCTGACGCTGTTGGTGTATGGCGATGACGAGATGCTCGTTCGACTGGAGCACCGTCTGAGTTCGCTCTCGGAGGAGGCCGGTCGGGCCATGCTGGCACAGCTCGTCGAAGTGTTGTCCGGCGTTGCCGACGATCTCGACGTGCCTGTGGGCGACGTCGGCTGGACGACCCCACGCGACACGGCCCTTTTCTCGGCCTGGAATGACACCGACGCCGATTACGACCTCGAACAGACGTTGGTCGACCTGCTCGAGGCCCAGGTGGAGCGAAGCCCAGATGCGGTGGCGGTGTCCTTCGAAGAGAGTGAGCTCACCTACGCAGAGTTCAACTCCGAGGTGAACCGGCTGGCACACCATCTGCGCGGTCGAGGTGTCGGTCCCGAACAGGTCGTAGGTATCCACGCACTGCGCAGCCTCGAGATGTTGATTGGCATCCACGCCATCGTGAAGGCCGGGGGAGCCTACCTGCCGCTGGATCCCGAGTACCCAGACGATCGTCTGGGCTTCATGGTTCGAGACGCCGGAGCATCTCTCGTGCTGGCTGCTGGGGGCACCGCCGAGGCGGCCGCAGGGCTCGGAACCGAGGTCATCGACCTCGATGGCCCGAAGATCTGGGCGAGGGAGTCGGCATCCAATCCGTCGCGGCTCGCGGGTCCACACAACGTCGCATACGTCATCTACACATCGGGATCGACAGGCAAACCCAAGGGTGTGCTCAACGAGCACAGGGGTATCGTGAACCGGCTCCTCTGGATGCAGGAAACCTTTGGGCTGGGTTCTGACGATGTGGTGCTTCAGAAGACCCCGTTCACGTTCGACGTATCGGTCTGGGAACTCTTCTGGCCTCTTCAGACCGGCGCACAGCTCGTCATGGCAACCCCCGGCGGACACAAGGACACCCGGTATCTGGTCTCTCAGATCCGGCGGTGGGGTGTGACCACGATGCACTTCGTTCCGTCGATGTTGCAGCTATTTGTCGAGGATCCCGGACTTGCCGAGTGTGTGTCTCTGCGTCGCATCATCTGTAGCGGAGAGGCCCTCCCCCGCGACCTCCAGGATCGGTTGTATTCGCGCCTCGATGACAAGTGCGCTCGCACCCTCGAGCTGCACAACCTGTACGGGCCAACCGAGGCAGCCATCGATGTCACCTGGTGGGCTTGTGACACCTCGTCGCCCTTGCCCTACGTGCCGATCGGCTCGGCTATCGCCAACACCAGGATGTACGTGCTCGACCCCGCCCTCGAGCAGGTTCCCCCCGGAGCCAAAGGCGAGTTGTTCATCGGGGGTGTGCAGGTGGCCAGGGGGTACCTGAACCGGCCTGAACTCAACAGATTCCGGTTTGTCCCCGACCCCTGGGGTGAACCTGGCGACCGGATGTACCGCACGGGCGACCTCGGCCGTTTCGGAAGCGACGGGAATATCGAGTACCTGGGCCGCACCGACCACCAGGTCAAGGTCCGCGGGTTCCGTATCGAGTTGGGCGAGATCGAGGTGGCTCTTTCCAGCCACCCGAAGGTGTCACAGTGTTGTGTGGTCGACCTCGAGATCAGGGCTGGAGACAAACAACTCGTCGCCTACTTCATCCCGGCGGATGGTCAACCCGTCGATCCCGGTGGGCTGAGGGCCCATCTGTCGCGGACCCTCGCCGACTACATGATCCCATCTGCTTTCGTTTCAATAGACCGGTTCCCGTTGTCGACGGCGGGCAAGATCGACCGCAAGCTGCTGCCACGTCCACAGTTGGGTGCTGGCGCATCGGGCGATGTTCCCGAGGGAGGCAACGAACGACGGGTGGCGGCGTTGTGGTGCGAGCTGCTCGAAATTGAGGCCGTCGATCGTGCGATGCCCTTCTTCGAGGCCGGTGGCCACTCGCTGCTGGCGATACGTCTCGCCGCCCGTTTGAGCCAGGAGTTCGGACGTGAGGTCGGCGTTGTCGACGTGCTCGATCATGCCACCGTCGAGTGTCAGGCGAAGATGCTCGATGCCGAAGCAGGCCAGCCGCAAAAAGAGAGCACGAGCGCGACAACAGCTGCGGCTTCAAGGCGCAAGGCCGCAGCTCGCCGCCGACCCCAACGCCGACGCTGATCCGGACTCGATCGAACATGCACAGCCCAGATACTGAAGCCCTCGACCTCGACGGCCTCGATGAACCCGACAAGGTCGCCATCGTCGGCCTGGCCGGGCGATATCCCGAGGCACCCGACCTCGACACGTTCTGGCAGAACCTGCTCGATGGACGCGACTGCCTCCACGAGTTCACAGACGACGAACTCGACGAACTCGGGATACCGGCATCGGTCTACGGCCGGGACAACTTTGTTCGCCGCGGCACAAGGCTCCCACATTTCGACGAGTTCGACGCGGAGTTGTTCGCAATGTCGCCCCGCGAAGCATCGATGACCGATCCTCAGGCTCGCGTACTACTCGAGGTGGCGTACCGCGCTCTGGAACATGCGGGGTACAACCCCTTCGAAGTGCCGGGCGAGGTCGGCGTTTTCGCCGGCTGCAATCCGATAGACCACGCGACCCTGCTCGGGCGTCCTGACGCAACCGATTCGCTGACCGCGTTCGATCAGATGATCGGCAACGACCGCGACTTTTTGGCGACGCGAATTTCACACCGTCTCAACCTGACCGGGCCTGCTCTCAATGTCCAGTCGGCATGTTCGACATCGCTCGTCGCCGTGCACCTGGCGGCCCAACATCTGCTCGACCACCATTGCACCATGGCTCTGGCCGGTGGGGTCAGCGTGAACCTGCGTCAAGGGGTCGGCTACTTCTACCAGCAGGGCATGATCCTCAGCGAGGATGGCTATTGCAGGGCCTTCGACGAAAACGCAAACGGTACGACGTTGGGTCAGGGTGCCGGAGTTGTCGTCCTGAAACGCCTCAGCGACGCACTTGCCGACGGCGACACGGTTCATGCGGTCATAGCCGGTTCTGCCATCAACAACGACGGTTCGAACAAGGTCAGCTACTCGGCACCGTCGGTTGCGGGTCAAGCCGAGGTCATCGCCCTCGCCCAGGCTGTCGCCGGCGTGACGGGCGACGATGTCACCTACGTCGAGACCCACGGTACGGGTACCAAACTCGGCGATCCGGTCGAGGTCGCAGCGCTCACAAAGGCCTTTCGCGAGACGACCGATCGCAACGGCTTCTGCTACATCGGTTCGGTGAAGACCAACACAGGTCACACCGATGCCGCCGCGGGTGTCACCGGCCTCATCAAGGCAGCGCTCGCGGTGCGAGAGGCGAAGATCCCCGCCAGCCTTCATTTCGAGGCACCGAACGAGGCCATCGACTTCGCCAACAGTCCCTTCATCGTCGCCGACCGACTCGTCGAATGGGATTCGGAGGGCACCGACCTTCGTCGCGCCGGGGTGAGTTCGTTCGGCATCGGTGGCACCAACGCTCACGTCATCGTCGAGGAGGCGCCAGCCATCAGCTCGACGAACAGGCCGTTGGATCGGCCGTATGTTCTGATGACGTCGGCCAGCTCGTCTGTCGGTGCCGATGAGACAGCGTCCGAGGCACTCGAGTGGGCCAAGCGTGGGGTCTTGGGCCGCAGCGAGCTCGAGGTTCTCGAGGTGGGGCGCGCCACACTTGGTCACCGGCGGATCCAGGTTGTCGACCCCGGTGCCTCAGACGTCACACACGGCACGAGGGCCAAGGCTTTCGAAGCCGCCAACCGTTCGGGCTCGGTCTGGATGTTCTCGGGACAAGGAGCCCAGTTCCCCGGAATGGGGGGTGCCCACGGTCGCATCGATGAATTCACGAATGCACTCGATGACGTTCTCACCCTGCTGAACGACAGGGAACGGATCGATCTTCGGCCCCTCCTTCTCGCCGACCGCGACGATACCGAAGCAACTATTCGGCTCCGCGAAACCGAGATCACCCAGCCTGCCCTTTTCAGCGTGCAGTACGCCATGGCCCGGCAGCTTCAGGCGTGGGGCCAGACCCCAGATGTGCTCCTGGGACACAGCGTCGGCGAGTTCGCTGCAGCGGTTCTGGCGGGGGTGCTTTCGCTGGGAGACGCCGTGCGGGTGATAGCGGCCCGCGGCCGTCTGATGCAATCGATGGATCCTGGCGTGATGGTCGCGACCCGGCTCAGCGCTGACGAACTTTCGACCCATCTGACCGATGGTGTGGAGGTTGCGGTTGCGAACGCGTCTGGCGCGTCGGTCGCCGGCGGCACCGCCGCCGCTGTCGAGGGGTTCTGCAACTCGCTGGAGAAGAAGGGCATCACCTTCGCCACACTGGCGACCTCTCACGCGTTCCACACGCAGGCCATGGAGGAAGCGGCGCGGAGTTTCACGGATGTCCTCGCGTCGGTCGACCTGTCCGCCCCGTCGATCCCGATGCTCAGCAATGTGACGGGAGGCTGGCTCACCGATGCTCAGGCGGTCGATCCGCAATTCTGGGGTGGGCAGATTCGTAGTGCGGTGAGGTTCGACAAATGCCTCGACGTGATTGCATGCGATCACGCCACGAAGTTGCTGGTCGAGGTGGGTCCCGGGCGCGCGCTTGGGGCCTTCGCCATGTCGCACACCTCGTTTGGTTCGGCTCCGACAACGGTCTCGGTGATCGGAACCGATCGCGATCGACGACCAGGCGATGTCGTGGCTCTCGAGGCCCTGGGTTCGATCTGGGCGAGTGGCCTCGAAGTCGACTGGGAGCTGGTACACGGCCCCGTCACCAGAACCAGGGTTCCGGCTCCTACGAGTGTTCTCGATCACAAGCGACTGTGGTTGCCCGAAGCCCGCCATGTGCTCGCACTGCCCGACGAATCGGACACACCCCAAGCGGTGGCGGTGCCCACAGAACGAGACGACATCGACCGCTGGTGTTACGCCCGATCGTGGCGGCGCGATACCCCGACCGCTGGCGAAACCGGTTGTGTCCTCGTGCTGGCGACACATGACGATCGTTGTGCCGCGATCATCGAGGACCTCCGGGCCAGGAACCATGACGTTCATGTAGTGACGCTCGGGAACTCGACCGATCTCGAGGTCGACATCGTCGCCGCTGCCGACGATGACGGCCTCGCATCGGTTGTCGGCGAACTGGCCGAGCAGGGCAGGAGCCCTCGGCGCGTCGTCCATCTGTGGTCCATACACGAGGCCGCGCCGCCGATCGACATCGACACCACCGGTTCCCTCCTCGATCGAGGTGTCAACACCCTGTTGTCTCTGGCCAGGGCCTTGGCGGCTACATCCCAGCATCATCGAGTGCAGATAGATGTCGTGTGTTCCGGAGCCCACGACGTCATGGGCGGCGAAACGGTGGTCCCCACGTCGGCGGCACTGGGTGGTCCGGTCAAGGTCATCCCCCTCGAGTACGCGGGGATCTCGTGTCGACTGGTCGATGTCGCGATCGGGCAAGACCTCACCGACAATACGCTCGGTTGTCTCGGCCGAACCCTCACCTCCGCAGAGGACGAACACAGGCTCGTGGCGATCCGCTCAGGTCACCGATGGGTGCACGACCTCGACCCCTTGACCCTCCCCCAGCCGCTCGATCAAGACCTACCCGTGCGCGACGGCGGCACCTACCTGATCGTGGGAGGCCTCGGTGGTGTCGGCCTGTCGCTCGGTCGTCATCTGGCCGAGAACCACGGAGCACGACTGGCCCTGACCAGCCGATCGGGGCGCCCCTCTCCCGACCCCGAAAACCCCGAGACAACACGTCGCCTCGAACGACTGGCAGCGATCGAGCAATCGTCTCCGGGTGTCGAAGTGTTTGCCGTCGACGCGACCGACCAGGTCGCGATGACACAGGCCATATCGGACGTCGAGCAAAAACTCGGCCCGATCGATGGTGTCATCGTGGCTGCCGCTGTCGCCGACGACGAGGGTGCGATCCATCGCCGTTCGCCTGCTGCTGCCCATTCGGCGATTGCCGCCAAGGTTTATGGGGCGGTCGTGTTGGCCGGCGCACTCCGAGACGTGTGTGGGCAGCGAAGTCTCGACTTCGTCTTGTTGTCCAGTTCGATTGCCTCACAGCTGTACCACAACCGGTTTGGTCAAGTGGGCTACGTGACGTCCAACTCCTTCGTCGAGGCGCTGGCCGAAACAGATGTGTTCAACGCTGATCGTGTGGTGACGGTTGCGTGGGACGATTGGGTCGACATCGGCATGTCGGTTCGAGTCGCCCAGGACTTTGCCGACCGTTACAAGTCGGGCATCAAGTTGATGGACGAGCTTCACTCGTTCACCCCCCTGGACGGAGTGCGGCTCTTCGGGCGAGCTCTCACCGCCGATTGCGCCACACTGTTTGTTTCCACCACCGACCTGCGCAAGCGGGTCGAGGCGGACAAGACCGTCATCAGTCCGTTCCTCGAGCAAGCTCTCGCACAAGACGACGGAGTCGACAACATCGACGGTGAGGGGTCGTTGGAAGAACGTGTCGCAGCGATTTGGTCAACCTTGTTGGGAGTCGACGAGATCTCCCCAGACGATGACTTCTTCGATCTCGGCGGCGACTCTCTTCAGGTGGCTCGGATGGCCGACAGGTTGAGGCATCACGTCGGTTCTGAGGTCCCGCTCGATCTGATCTTCGACAATACGAGGCTGGCCGACCTCGTGGCCGAATTGCTCCGCCTCGCAGCCGACGACCTCGGCGGAGCGGATGAAACTCAACGCAGTGTGGTCGGGTGGCAGAAGCTCTCCCCCGCACAACGGCGTTTCCTCGAACGAGGTTCTCCGCACCCGAGTCGCTTCAACGTCTGTGCCTGGCTTGCTCCGCTGGGCCGTCTCGAATGGTCTCGGATCGAGGAAGCAGTTGGTGTGCTGGTCGAACGACACGACGCCTTGCGCACACGGATCCGCCCCACCGATGAACCCCCCGGATGGGCCCAGTTTGTCGACGCCGACGCAGGAGGATCGACCACCGTTCATGCTGTCGAGAACGTGGCCTCGAGTGAACTAGAAACCCTCGCTGCGGGCTGGCAGGACGAGTTCGACATAACGGACGGACCGGTGGCGAGGTTCAGCCTTGTCGAGACCGACGATGGAGATCAGCGAGTCTTCGTCGGCCTCCATCACCTCGTCAGCGATCGCCTGTCCTTGCTTTCCCTCGTCGACGAGTTGGACCTTCTGTTGGCGACCGGCGACCCCAACTCGCTGGCGCGACCGACACTCCCCTTCTCGGTTTGGCCCAGCGTTCTCGACGAGTTGGCCACATCAGAAGAAGCCGACACCGACGTGTTGAGGTGGGACGCGCTGGAGGTCACCGAGGTGAACTGGCCGGGCGACACCCGCGCCCCGAACACGAACCTGCTGGCTTCTGACACACACATGTGGCTCGACGAGGAGACGTCGGGCGCACTCCTCAAGAGTGGGGTCGGGCGCGTCGACGAACTCATCCTGCTCGCCCTCGGTGACGCCCTCCGATCTTGGACTGGATCTCCCACGGTCGGGGTCGATGTCATCGGACATGGACGCCGGCTGATTCCCGGCATCGATCTGTCGCGGACCGTCGGGTTCTTTCTTTCGTACTCGCCGGTCTGGCTCGACGCCTCCCCGGTCAGCACCCCCGAGAGGGTAGAGGCCCTCCGTTCGATTATCGATCGCGCCTGGACGTTCGACGTTCTGCGCTATCAACGACCTTCTGAGGGGACGACCCGGCCCCGACCGAGGGTGCTCTTCAACTACGTCGGGCGTCCGATCGAATCCTCGGCTCCGCAGGCGGTGGAAGTGGTCGACGAACCGTTGGGTGACGGGAACCATCCGGACAACCCACGCGACCACGACATCGCGGTCATGGCAGCCGTCGATGGCAAGAGGGTCGGCGTGACACTTGTGTACCCCACCGCCCGTCTCTCGGAACCACTCGTCGAGTCCTTGGCCGGCGAACTCCGTGTTGCGATCGACGCGGTGGCCGGTTCGGTGGACACCTCGAGCTGAAGCATTCAGCGAGGGTCGGCCACAAGGTCGAGGAAACGTTCGGCCATGAGCCGATGACCGTCGTCGTCTGGGTGAAGACCATCACCCAGATGGGCCGCGTCGGCACGGCCGAGCAGCCTCGTACCGTCGATGGCGGTCAGAGCCTGATCTGTCTCGTTCAGCGCGTCGACTACATCGTGGACGTCGGCCCGCAGCGACGCGAGCGTCGGGCCGACGAGGTTCCGTGAGTTGGCCCAGGGCATGCGCGCCAGTGCTCGTCGTCCCATCGTCGGCAGTGCGCGGGGCTGGGATGGAGAATCTTCGCGATCGGGACAGATGATGGGCGACACCACGACGATCGGGATCGTGGGGTGACCGTCGCGAATGGTGGTGATGAACCCCGCCAACAAGCTGCGAAAGACACCTGACGACATCGATCCAGCGGTGTGGGGATTGATGCCGGCGCACACCGTGACGAGGTCTGTCGCGGTGGCCGCAATCTGTCTCGCAACCAGTGGGTCGAGCATCGCCTCAGAAGCGAAGCCGAGGTTCGTCAGATCCCAGTTCCTTTCGAGAGCGACCCTCGAGGCCCATCCCGAGACCGGTGATGAAGCGTGCACGGCCTGGGTGATCGACGAGCCATACACGGTCCATCTGAACAGATCTCGATCGTCGGCAGTGGTCTGCGAGCCGTCGGGACAAACGATGGAGCCAGAGAGTGCTGTCGAGCAGTTGTGGGGCAACCACAGATCGACATCGGCTGGGCGGCTCGACCCCAGGGCCTTCTGGAGGTCCACGCGAACATTCCCGAAGGCTTCCCCGACGTACGCGACACGGCCGTTCACCGTGGCCGCCAGTGTCGGCGGCGGGCCCTCGGAGGGTGGTGAACACCCGAGGGTCAGCGACAGGGACGCAGCGTCGGTGCGAGCACTGAGGCGGACCCCGGCGCTTTGGGCGCCTCTGGCACGGAGTCCATCGCCCAAGAGCCTCGAGATGTTGGGGTCGAGCCGGTCCGGTCGGACATCGGCCCCGGCATCGTGCAGGGCCGCGGCACCGCGCCAGCGAAAAGGCCCCCCTTGGACGGGGAATTTCGGGGAATGGGTCATCGAGACCATGACGCGAGTTCGTCGTCGTTCAGTGCTCGTGCGTGGATCTCGACGACCTCGACATGACCGAGGAATGTGCGATCGCCCCCGAATTCGTCGCCGACGATGATGGGGTACTCGACCTCCCACCTGGCGAGGCTGTCGTCGATGTTGAAGTGGGTGGCGGCTTCACCATCGACCACGACGGTCACATCACCGTGATCGAAGCGCACGGCGATCGTGTGTGGCTCGGTATCGGTGAACACGTCGGAGACCAGGGTCTTGTCGATCCCGTGGTTGCCGGACCGTATACGCACACTCAATGCGGTGCCTTCCTGACCGAGGTGGAAGTTGATATCTGCACTCTGGTAGCCGACGGACGATGTGACGATCCGGGTTGGTCCCGTCTGCTCGAGATCGTTCGACGCCGCGATCGCGACGACTGTGAAGGATTCCTCTTGTCCCACGAGACAGATCATCTCGGGAGCAAGGGAGGGCTCACCTCTCCCAACGTCGTCGTCCGCGGTCCAGCTCCAGGCGGGTTCGGCGAGTGTGTCGGCCGAGTCGGGGTTGTGGTCTCCGCAGTCGATAGCGGGCTTGCCGAGCGGGTCCGAAACAACCACCGACCCCAGCAGGGTTACCAGCGCTATCCACGTCGATACGGCAGCGAGATGCCTGCCACGCTCCCCCAACAGGGCCACACATGCGATCGCAGCGATGAGGCCCAGCCCGACCCCGGCGACATCGGCCCAGAAGTCGCTGAGCTGACCGCGCCGTTCACTGACGAACCATGCCTGAGCGAGTTCTGTGACCACGGCAATGAACACCCCTAGGACTGCCACGAGGGAGACGAGTTTCGTCAACCGCCAGCGACCGAAGAGCCAGGCCGTACTGGTCGCGCTGCCACAGGCGAACAGTGCCAGGTGTGCCAATTCGGGGGGAAAGTCGATAGATCGTGGTTCGACGAGCAAGAGCACGGTGATGGCCGCCAGCAACCACCCCAGGGTTGCTGCTCCCAAACTCCTGGTCGTTGCGGTCGACCTCGGCGGCGACGGATCCGGCGGCGACGGTGCTGGCCTTGTGGAGGTGGTCATGAACGTCCTCGTCAACAGCCGGCCTCGATCATCGGATTTGGTGCCACAGCGCCGCTGGCTCTCGCAAAAGTCTAACGCACAGCGCGTTCGTAATCCACTCTATGTGGTGATTTGAGATCACCTTGGTGGTACTGTCTGGATCGTCGGCCGACAGAATCAGCCGAAACGGACACGGTCGAATCAAGAGGGTCTGCGGTGCGCATCGTCTATCTGCATCAGTACTTTGCCACCCCGTCTGGCAGCAGCGGCACTCGATCGTTCGAGATGGCGCGACGTCTTGTCGCTGCCGGACACGAGGTTCACGTCGTGACGTCGAGCCGGCTGATAGAGGGGCCAGACCGCGGTTGGGGCGAGCAGACGGTCGAGGGCATACACGTGCACGCCCTCGCAAACATCTACTCCGACAACATGGGCACGATCAGGCGCATCTGGTCGTACGCCCGTTTCGCCCTGCTATCGATGCGACGTGCCCGGTCCCTTGGGGGTGACGTTGTGTTCGCGACCAGCACGCCGTTGACCATATCGATCCCCGGTGTATGGGCGTCTTGGCGCAACGGCATTCCGATGGTGTTCGAGGTGCGTGACCTGTGGCCGGAGATGCCGATAGCGATTGGTGCCCTCAAGAATCGGTTCGCAATAGTGATCGCTCGCTGGTTGGAGAAGGTGACCTACCGACGCTCCGAGCGGGTCGTGGCGCTTTCGCCTCAGATGGCCGAAGGTGTCGTCGCTACGGGGTACGAGCCAGCTCGGGTGGCCACGATTCCGAACAGCTGCGACTTCGACCTCTTCTCGGTTTCGCCCACAGCTGGCGAGGCGTTCCGCCGGCGCGACGCCTGGATCGGCGATCGCCGCCTGGTGTTGTACGCAGGATCATTTGGCCAGGTCAACGATCTGGCATATCTCGTGAGACTCGCCGAAGCCGTATACCGACGCGATCCCGAGATTCGTTTCTTGCTCGTGGGTGAAGGCAGGGAGGAGGAGCACGTTCGCAGCGAGGCGTTGCGGCTCGGAGTGCTGGACGTGAACCTCAAGATGTGTGGTCCGATGCCGAAGACCGAGGTTGTAAGTGCGCTGTCAGCGGCCGATGTTGCGTGTTCGATCTTCATAGACCTGCCCGAGATGTGGGCGAACTCGGCAAACAAGTGGTTCGACGCGCTCGCGAGTGGGACACCCACGCTGGTCAACTATCGCGGCTGGCAGGCCGAGCTGCTCGAGGCAACCGGCGCCGGACTGGTCGTCTCTGCGACCGATCTCGAACTGGCCGCGGACGATCTCGTGGAACGGCTGCACGATCCGTCGTGGTGCACGATCGCGGGCGAGGCCGCCGAGGAGTTGGGTCGAGCAAGATTCGACCGCGACGACCTGGCACACCAACTCGAGGACGTTCTGGAGCAGGCCGTGGGCGACCACGGGTCACGATCCAGGCGTTTTGGGCCGATTGTGCGGCGCCGATGATCCCCGGTCAGTCGGGTTGAAGTGCTGCCGCTGGAATCAGCGGCGCATGGTCGAGTACTCCTGCCACCACTCCCACAGTGCGGCAACACCGTCGCGGACCGGAACCACCGATTCGACGCCGAGAAGTTCGCGGAGCTTGTCCGTGCTCGCATACGTCGACAACATCTCGGAGTCGGGCCGCGGGGCCGCGGCGAGGTTCGCCTTCTTGCCTGCGACCTCCTGCAGTTCGTCGATGAACTCCCTGAGCGCAATCGGCTCGCCCCTGCCCAGATTCAGCACCTCAAATCCGAGGGGACGGTCGACTGCCGCGGCCAGGCCGCGGACGATGTCGCTGACGTGGGTCCAGTCGCGTTCCAGGGGCCCTTCGTACAGATCGACCTTCGTTCCGTTCGAGATCGAGTCGAGCAGCAGACGGGGCATCATGTCTGGGCGGCCGCGCTCGCCGTAGACGGTGAAGAACCGCATGACAGTTATCTGCAGGCCGTATAGCTGGGCGTACGTACCAGCCAGGAGTTCGGTTGAACGCTTGGAAGCCGCATACGGGTGGAGCGGGGACACACACGGGTCGCTCTCGATGAACGGGATGGTTGTGGTACGCCCATATACCGACGAGGTGGACGCGAGCACCATCCTCTCGACGCCCAATGCCCGGCATGAATCCAGCACGTTCTGAGTGCCGAGCAGGTTCGTCTCGAAGTACTGCCGCGGGAACCTGACACTGTTGCGAACGCCGGCCTTGGCGGCAAGATGGACGATCGCCTCGGGGCGGGTCACGTCGATCAGCGATGCGATGTCGCCGTAGCTGCGAATGTCGGACTCGCGAAAATCGCCTCCGGCTGCGCGGACGCACGCCACGTTGTGTTCCTTGTCGAGCCGAGCGTAGTAGGGGTCGAAGTTGTCGACCCCCACGACCGTCTTGCCCTGTCGGGCCAGCAACTCGCACAGGTGTGAGCCGATGAACCCGGCAGCGCCGGTGACAAGAACCGTATTCACTGGTTGCAGGTCTGCTTGTGCCATCTCGTCCTCCTTCACCGGTCATGGTGTGGGTGCTCAGTCGTCACGCTTCCAGCACGAGTAAGTCGTCTTCCACCCGTCGCAGCGACGGTCGAGTGTCGCCACGAACTGCAGATTGTCGCCCCGCCGGCGTATGCGCCGAGCCGCGTACAGGGCAAGAAGCCTCACATCCCCGCGACCCGGAAACCACTGCTGGCGGACCTTGGAGACGACGATCTTGAGACGATCGGAGTCGATGGGCAGGATTCTCACCTCTGCCGACGTCACCTCGCCCAGATCGGACGTCACCTCGAGAGGCAACGCGAGTGCCGCGGGAGCGTCGCCCAGCTCGACCTCGAAGAACATGCCGTTGCGTTCAACGCGAGAAACGACCTGGTTGGTGATTCTTGATGTCGGTGCGAGGCCAGCCACGAGGATGTCCCCCGCAACGCGTGCAGACCACAGATCGCGCCCGAGACCGACGGGCCCTCCCATGGGTTCGGGTTCGAGTCTGCGCCCGTCGACCGAGCAGTCGATGGCCGTCAAGGAACGTGACATGAGCCAGAAATCGCGCAGGCGCATCAGGCGCAGCATCGGCAGTTCGCTCCCTGGGACCGCAGGGGTGAAGATGTCGTCGGTTCTTGGTGGGCGCATCGCAGATGCCGAGAAGACGATGTGGCGGCCGTCGGAGCTGCTCACAACAGCGCGGACGGTGATGGACTCGCCGGCGAGGTCGTAGACCAATTCGTCGAACTGGACAACCTGGTAGCGCGAAACCGCCGCGATGGACAGGACCGGATCGACTTCGACCCAGCCTGCGTCCGCGCCCAGCTCGGGTTCGGCCCAGATCTCGAGCGTTCCATCGGGCAGACGGCCTCGCAGAAGGTGGGCGACCGACCCATCCTCGAGTTTCATGCGCTGGAGTTCGAGGTCCCGAAACTCGCTTCCCTCGACAAAGGGAACCTCGACGAACGAGGTGAGGGGTCCCGCGACGAGGCCAAGGACCGAACTCGGCACATCGGTGTGGGTAGCCATCGCGATGTCCTGTCGGTCGAACTGGTCTCTCCGACATGACATCGGCCAACAAATCTCGGGGCGATCGTACCAAACAGGCAATTCGGGGTCGCTTGCGCCGACGGAACACTGATGCAGACGATCGCGATTCTTGGTGGGCGGCAACGAACCCTCAGCGCAACACTGCCCTCCGCGTCTCACACCCGCCACGCCGAAGCCGTGATCGTGATGATGGATGTCGATACCGGCGAGTGTGAGCAGGTGGTGAGCTACGAGACCCCGCCAGAGGCCCGGCCTCAACAACAATCATCGATCGTCTTCAAGTCGGGGACGATGGACGACGGCAAGTTGTATGTGGGGACCACGACCGAAGCGATGGTCTACGACACCTCCACATGGGAGATGTTGCGATATGTCTCGCTTCCTTGTTTCAACGACGTACATCATGTGCGGCCGACAGCGGACGGGACCTTGCTCGTGGTCTCGACGGGACTCGATCTGGTCGTCGAGATCGATGACGACGACCGAGTCGTTCGCGAATGGAACACACTCGAAGCCGATACTTGGGATCGTTTCGACCGCGACACCGACTACCGGAAGGTGCTCTCGACCAAACCCCACCGGTCACATCCCAACAATGTGTTCATCCACGACGACGAGATCTGGGTCAGCAGGTTCGAGCAGCGCGATGCACTTTGTCTCACCAATCGAGACCGGCGTATCGACATCGCGGTCGAACGTCCACACGATGGTCACGTGGTCGGTGACTCTGTCTGGTTCACCACCGTCGACGGGCATGTCGTGACCGCCGACCTTCGCACCGATGAGGTCACCGGGGTGTACGACCTACATTCGATGGACACGTCGGACGAGGTCGTCGGCTGGTTGCGCGGCTTGACGATCGCCAACGACGGGGACCTCCTGGTCGGCTTCTCGACGCTGAGGGTCACAAAGATCCGCGAGAACATCCGCTGGGTCAAGACACGCTTCGGAAGGATGGACAACGCCAAGCTCAAACCCACCCACATCGCCCGGTTCGATGTTGGCAAGGGCAATCTGAAATGGCGTCGCCCACTCGACGATCCGCTCGTCGACGTCGTCTTCTCCGTGCTGGGCTGATTGCCGATCCGATGTGTATCCCGGGTCTCTCCAGCGAACGGCGGGCCGTGCTGTTGCGCCGGCTCAGCCTCGGATTCGCCATCTCCGCGTTCGGCAATGTCATCATCGGCGTCGCTGGACAGGCCTTGTCCTATCTGGTTCAGGCCTACGCAGCGAATCTGCTGGGTGACGAGGACTACGGGCGCTACACGGTCGTGTTCGCTTGGCTCGACGTCCTCATGGTGTCGGCGGTCATCGGTTTCGACCGTTCGGTGGTCCGATTCGTAGCGATAGCCAGGGGTCAGGACCGGTGGTCAGAGGTATATGGCGCCCTGCGAGTCGCGCGCCGGTCTGTGCTGGTGGCTGGTGCTGTCACCACAGTGGTGCTGGTCGTCGCCGCCCTCCTCGTGCCGATGGACAATGGACTCGCCAACACGTTTCTGATCGGCGCCCTTGTCTTGCCGGCATGGGCGGTCTTTCGCGTCAACTCGGGCGCGCTGGGTGGGCTCAAGCGGGTCGCCCACGGCCGGTTCCTGGTTTCGATCGCCCGGCCGGCGACTTGGTTCGGGGTGCTGTGGGTTGCCACATCAGTCCTCGAGTTGGATCGCACCGGCGCCATGGCGATGTCTGCCCACGTCGTCACCATCGCGCTCATGGTCGCGGTGTCGTGGTTTGTCGTAGCGCGCTCCGTGCCTCGTTCCGATCGTTGCGTAGAGCCCGATGTCTCACGATCCCGGGAGTGGCGACGAATCTCTGCCCAGTTCACGGTCTCGAGCGCGAGCCGAGTTCTCGTGAATCGGGCAGACATATTGATCGTTGGCATGGCCTTTGGTGCGGCCGAGGCGGGTGTGTACGCCGTGGCCAGCAGGCTGGCCCAGTTGCTCGCCTTCGGATTGTCCGCGTCGAACAGTGTTGTTTCACCTCTCGTGGCCGAACACGCGGCTGCGGGCAATCGCCGTGAGGTTCAGCGAGCTGTGTATCAATCGTCGCTCATCTCGACGGCGTCGGCGATCGTTATCGGCTTCGTCACACTGCTCGCCAGCGACTTCTTGCTCGGCATATTCGGTGAACGATTTGTTGATGGGCGGCCCATCTTTGTTGTTCTGGCGGTCGGCCAGGTCGTGAATGCCCTCGCCGGGCCGGTTGGTATCGCATTGAACATGGGTGGTCATGAGCGGACGAATTCGCGGATCTTGATGGTGTCGCTGCTGATCTACGCGGCCGTCGCGGTTCCAGCCATCATCTGGTTCGACGTCATCGGCATGGCTGTGGTCACGGCTGCGATCCGTGTCCTGCGCAGTCTGTGGATGTGGTGGGAGGTTCGTCGCCGGATGGGAGTCAACTCGTCGGTCTTCGTGATGGGATCGAAGCTGTAGCGACTCCGACAGCGCCCAGGATCTGGCGGGCGCCGGCCTCGGAGGTGTGGGTGAGTCCGCTGCGGGCGCTGGCGCGGCCGAGCGAATCGACCAGGGCCGGGTCGCCAAGGAGACGAACCAGCGCGGTGGCCAATGCCTCGCTGCTGCCCGGTGTCACCAGCAACCCATCGAACCCATCGGTGACCAGCTCGGGAATCGACCGATGATCGGTCGAGACAACCGCTATTCCGGCGAGCTTGGCCTCGATGATGACCCCAGGGTGTCCTTCGCCGTCGAAGAAGGTCGGCAACACGAGGGCGTCGTAGGTAGCCATGGTGCTGACGACATCGCGCCAGTCGAGTTCACCGCGGTACGAGACTCGTTCGAGGTGATCGACCTCCTCGAAGAAGGTGGCTCGCACCGGTTCGTGCAGGGTTCCGAAGAAGTCGCAGGCCACCTTGGTGCCGGCGGCCTGCAGCTGCGACAGGGCTTCGAGAAGAACGAGAACTCCCTTGGTCTCCTTGATGATTCCGACAAAGACAAGCCGCAACACATCCGACGATCCGGTCCTGTGAACCGGAGCCGGGTCAGCCTCCTCGGTCAAGGGTTTGCGGTATCCCGGTACGAGGTGGACGCGGTCGGTTCCGAGTTGCTCCGCGAAGTGGGCTCGAAGTAGTTCGGTCTGCACGATCACACCCGCGTAGCGCTTGAGCGTGGCGTCGGCCAAGCGTCTCACAGCAGGTGGTTTGGACTCGATGAACCGATCGAGCGAACCTCCGAACACCCTCAGGTGACACGGTGTCCGCGAAATCCGGGCCAAGAGAAGCAGCACTGGCCCGAGTGACACGAGGTGCCCGTTGGAAGCGAAGACGATCATCACGTCGGCTTGGCGAAGGTTTCGGGCAACACCGACGATCACGCGCAGTGCCTGACGCAGATTCGACAACCTGAACAGGTTCGTGACCGTCGTCAGTTGCTGTTTGAGGCGCTTGGGCGAGGTGTCGACAATGCTCACCACATCTTCGCCGACGAGGCGCATGCTCTCTTCGGCAAAGATCTCGAAACTGATGGGTGTGCCGGTGAGCGGCGGCGGCAGTGGCCCGACGAGAAGGATGTGAGTTGGTGTCTCAGCGGTCCCGCCGGGGTGAACTGGT
>JAAETH010000710.1 GCA_024228575.1 Actinomycetes bacterium | reverse complement strand
TGTGCTCGAGTTGCGCCGAGTGATCGTCGCAGGCCGATTTCACCGCGCCGCTCGATCACGGCGATCACCATGACGTTTGCGACACCGATGCCGCCGACGAGCAGCGCCACAGCCCCGAGTCCGAGGAACAGTGTCGTCAGCGCGTCGTCGGCAGCGGCTTGTGCCTCGAGCGCATCGGATGGGCGGCTGACGGTGACCTCCTCGGGGTTCTCCGGATCGGCGGTTGTCGGGAGGACGTCTCGCGTCGAATCGATCGCGCCATCGACGACCCGGGTGTAAATGACCGCCGGATTCTCGCCAGCGTCGTAGAAGTCGATCGCGGCGTCCTTGCCGATGAGCACCGCACGATCCAGGTCCGCGGCGAGCGGGAACTCTTCGAGAATGCCGATGACCTCGACGTAGTCGTCGCCGATGAGGACGTAGGTCGGTTGGTCGAGATTGCGAATCCCCAGCCGTTCCGCAGCGATGGAACCCACGACTGCGTTCGGGTAGGCGCTCGTGGATTCGTCGAGGAACTGCCCGACTGCCAACTCGCCATTCAATGTCTCGAGGAGTGCAACATCGGCGGCGACGACGCTGATGCTTCCCGTCTCACCTTCGGGTATGAACTCGGTGCGGTAGACGTCGGCGTCAACCTCCCAAACGGCGCTGGCGTTCGTCACCGTCGGTATTCGAGAGACCGTCGCGAGCGCCGTGTCGGGAAGTTTGGAATCGCCCGCCCCGAATCCTCCTCCGGCCTCGACCGTCAGCAAGTTCGTGCCGAGACTCGATATCTCGTCGAGCAATGCTGACTTCGATGATTCGGACAGGCCCAGAACCCCAACGAGCGCTGCGATTCCGATGGAGACACCAAGTGCCGAGAGTGCGGTCCGCATCTTGCGAGCTCTGGGGCCCGAAGCCCCAACCCGGAAGACGTCGCCGAGTCGGAGCTTGCTCGCGGTTGACTCTGTGTTGTTCGTCGTCATGTCGCTACCAATTCTCGGTCTCGTCGGGCTGAATCGGACGCGAGAGTCCCGTCATGTACCGCGACCTGCCGTGGGAGAGAGTCGGCGATCGCGGTGTCGTGGGTGCTGACCACGATCTTCGTTCGCTCCGAGTGAAGGTCGTGGATGAGTTTCATCACGGCCTCGGTCGACTTCGAGTCCAGGTTTCCTGTTGGTTCATCGGCGAGAACGAACGCCGGGCTGTGCACCAGTGCCCGGGCGACTGCGACTCGCTGCCGTTCGC
>JAAETH010000709.1 GCA_024228575.1 Actinomycetes bacterium | reverse complement strand
GTGTTGCCTGGCCAAAGGTCGGCTCCGCCGACGAGGCTTTGGTGTGGAGCACGAACGACACTTGTTCAGTCCGCAGCAGGTACTGGCCCAGGGCCGTCAACACACCCCCGGTCGATCCCTCGAACCGCACAACAGGATCGGTGGACCATGCCCGGACCATCCGCATCCACGGCCCCCATATCGGATCCATCGCCGTCTCTGGGTCGAGCAACGATTCCGGCAGGCCGTCGACCCTGGTACCGGGGCAGATGTCGTAGATCATGTCGACGGTGGCGTCCGTCAGGCCATGCAGGGCTACCGGACGGAGCGAAGCGGCCGGCGTAGTGACCATTCGGACCGCTCCGGGGCCCGCCATTGCCTGACAGATACCGCAACCGATGCACAGGGCCTGTTCCACGATGGCGTACAACCGGTCGGCCGGTGACCCCCCACTCATTCGCCGTCGGCGATCGTGAGTACGAGGGCACCGGTATGAGCCTTGCGCTCAAACGCAGCCTGAGCAGCGTGAATATCTTCGAGCGCGAAGGTGGCGCCGACGGCCGGCTCGATCTCGCCCCGTTCGATGTAGCTCACGAGCGCGGCGAACACTGGCGCTGCGAACACGGTCGCCCCGTATAGTTCCAGGTCGTTGAGGTACAAGGTGCGGAGGTCGAGCTCCACGATCGGGCCGGCGATGGCGCCAGCGGTGACATAGCGCCCACCTCGGCGCAGCATCCGTAGCCAGTCACCCACGTCGGGGCCACCCACCACATCAGCCACAACGTCGAATGGGCCGTCGTTGGCCTCCCGGGCTGCGTCTGGCACGTTCTCGTTTTCGCGCGCTACCACCTCGTCGGCCCCGAGACGCCGGACTTCGTCGAGCTTCGATGCCCCCGCTACCGCCACGACGTGCGCCCCTCGTCGCTTGGCGAGACCGATGAGGGCGGAGCCAACACCACCTGACGCCCCGGTGACGGCGATCGAGTGTCCAGGCTCCAGGCCGACCCTCTGCAACATGTGCTCGGCGGTCGACCAGGAACACGGGAAGCTCGCCAGCTCGACGTCACTCAGGGACGACGAGTGGACGTGAATGTTGCGGGCCGGGACGACGCAATACTCGGCGAACCCACCGTCGAGCTCGCTGCCGAGATAGCGGGCCTGTTC
>JAAETH010000708.1 GCA_024228575.1 Actinomycetes bacterium | reverse complement strand
GCGCCGAGTGCGGCTGTCATCTTGGCCGACCTTGGTGCCGACGTCATCAAGATCGAGCCACTCGCAGGCGACCCCATGCGTGGCATCTGCCGGCCGGCGAAGGTCAAGGGTAGTTTTTCGGGGTACGACTTCGGTTTTGATGTCGACAACCGGGGGAAGCGGTCGATAGCCCTCGACCTCCAGGATGAGGGGGCAGTTGACGTGGTGCACCGGTTGTGCCGCGACGCAGACATCTTCATCTGCAATCTGCTGCCAGAGCGTCAGGCAAAGTACTCGATGACCCCCGACGATCTGTGGGCCGTCAACCGTCGCCTGATCCATGCAACCCTCACCGGATACGGGACGACGGGTCCCGAATCCTGGCGCCCGGGTTATGACGTGACGGCGTTCTTTGGGCGCTCGGGACTCACCGAAATGACCAGGGAGGGCGACGACGGGCTCCTGCCCATGCCGAGGCCAGCACAGGGTGATCACGTCGCCGGCATGGCCCTCGCGATCGCGATCTTGGCAGCGCTCAGGCAGGCCGAGAAGACGGGGGAGGGGCACGCAGTGGAGACGTCGCTGTTCGAGTCCGCTGTGTGGACCCAGGCGACAGATCTGGCGATCACGGTGGCCGACGGAGCCCCTGTCCGAAGGCGGAAACGCCACGAGATGATCTCGGCCACTTCGAATCGATTCCGCTGCGGGGATGAGAAATGGTTGATGCTCAACGCGATGGGATCGCGAGCATGGGAACAGGTGTGTGTTGCCATGGGACTCGATCATCTGATCGACGATCCGCGGTCGAACTCTGCCAAGACGAGGTTCGACAACATGGCCGAAGTCATCGCCCTGCTCGATCAGCAGTTCGCGACCAAGACCCGCGACGAGTGGGGGGCCATATTCGACGAGGCCTGGATCGTGTGGGGCCCGATCCTGTCCTATGACGAGGTGGTTCGCGACCCGCAGGCCGAAGCGATCACCCTGTTTCCCGAGATCGAGCACCCAGAGCGCGGCACCTACCGCACCGTTCGCACCCCGATGCGGATCGACGGCAAGGCACTCGTGCCGAGAAGCCCAGCGCCGGCGGCCGGGCAACACACCCATGACATCCTCCTCGAGGCGGGTTTCGATGGCGCCGAGATCGGTTCCCTGCTCGACGACGGCGCAGCAGGCTGATCGGGGAGACGGAACAGCACCAGCGGAGCGGACAAGGACACAGATCATGGAACTCGGTCAGGCGATACGAACGCGCCATTCGGTCAGGGCCTATCTCGACGACGATGTGCCAGAAGACGTTCTGCGCGACGTCATCGACGTCGCCAGGATGGCGCCGTCGAGCAGCAACACCCAGCCATGGCATGTCGCCGTGGTGTCGGGCGAGGCTCGGCGCCGGCTCGAGGCTGAGTTGGTGGCCGAAGTAACAGAAGGTGTGAAGCCATATCCGCATTTCCAGCCTGGGGGAGTGGGCCTGTTCGGTGAATACAAGGATCGCCGCCGCGAGTGTGGGCTCGGCTACTACGACGCGCTCGGAATCGGGCGCGACGACGTCGATGCCCGCCAGCGCATCGCCCTCAAGAATTGGCAGTTCTTCGGGGCCCCACAGGTCCTGTTCTTGTCGATGCCGGCTGCGTTCGGCCAGGTCAACGGTCTGGATGTGGGCCTTTTCTTCCAGTCGTTGATGTTGTTGCTCCACGAGCGAGGCATTGGCTGCATCCCCCAGGGGGCTCTGGCGCAGTTCCCAGGTCCGGTGAAACGAATCGCTGCCATCCCGGAAGGTAATGAGGTCCTCTGCGGTCTGTCGTTTGGATACCCCGATCTCGATGCCGACATCAACACGCTGCGAATGACCCGCAGGCCGGTGGACGACGTTGTTTCCTTCACCCGCTGATGCCTGCCAGCCGGTAGCTTGTTCGGTGACAAATAACCTATAGTCGCCCCATGGCGGACCCGGACTTCGAGAGCTTCCCTGTGGCCCTGAAGGGAAACCGCTATGAGGACTTCGCGGTGGGCGACACGTTCGATCATCACTGGGGTCGCACCCTCACCGACGGCGACAATGCGATCTTCTCGACGGCGATGTGCAATTGGAACCCCATGCATCTCAACGCCGAGTACGCGAGGGCTCACGGCCATCGCGATGTTGTGCTCAATCCGATGCTCGTGTTGTGCACGGTTCTGGGTCTGAGCGTCGAGGATCTCAGCGAATCGGGTGGGCCCTTCCTGGGCATGGAGGACGTCTCCTTCCACCTACCCGTACATCCGGGCGACACACTGACGGCTGCCTCAGAGGTGATCGAGACCAGGACCAGCGAGAGCCGCCCGAAGGTCGGCATCGTGACCTGGCACACCGAAGCTCGCAACCAGGATGGCGATCTCGTTCTCGACTACCGCCGGACGAACCTGGTCGCCAAACGAAGCGTGAGCTCGCAACGAGGGGCCCTGTAGTGCCGAGGCAGATTGTCGATCCCCGTCCACGAATCCCTGCCGCGTACCGCACCGATGAACGTGAAGCCATCCAGGAGATGGCCCGCGACTTCGCCATGAACAAGGTTCTGCCGGTCGCCAACGAGCTGGACCCCGAGCACGGCATGATCCCCGATTCGATGCGCCGCGAGATGGGCGAGCTCGGGTTCTTCGGCATCACGATTCCCGAGAAGTACGAAGGCCTTGGCCTCGGCGTGTTCGAATATGCGCTCATCACCGAGGAACTCGCCAGGGCCTGGATGAGTGTCGCCAGCATCATCGCCCGGTCGCAGATCGCGTCGGCCCTCGACCCGAGTCAGAAGGCCAAGTACCTGCCGATGGCGGCCAAGGGCGAGTGGTTGGCCTCGTTCGCAATGTCCGAACCCGACGCCGGTTCCGACATTGCGTCGATTCGTACCAGGGCGACCAAGATCGACGACGGCTGGCTGCTGAACGGCCAGAAGATGTGGTGCACGTTCGCCGACCAGTCCGACTGTGTCCTCATCGTCGCCAGGACCACCCCATACGATCCCGAGCAGAGACACAAGGGCATCCGTCGTTTCGCCTTGCACAAGGACCCTGGCACCTTCCCCGACGGGCTTGAAGGCAACCCGATCCGCAAGATCGGCTACCACGGCTGGAATACCTACGACCTGTCGTTCAATGACTGCTTCATCCCCGACGATGGTCTCATCGGATATGAAAGAGAGCAGTCCGAGGCAAGGGAAGAGGATCCTGCCGAGGGTTTCAAACGTGCTGCCAGGGCGATGACGGTCCCTCGCATCCACACGGCGGCCAGGTCGATCGGGCTCGCCCGTGGTGCTCTGGAGGACTCGATCGCCTACGTCAACGAACGCGAGCAGTTCGGTCGACCCATCGGTGACTTCCAGGTGACCCGCTTCAAGATCGCCAAGATGGCTGCCGAGATCGAGGCCTGCCGTGCGCTCATGTACCAGGTGGCTGCGAACAGTGACCTGGGTGGGTACAACAACACCACCTCGCCCGACATGGAGGGTGCCATGGTGAAATACCTGGCCTCTGAGATGGCCGAGCGGGTCACATCCGAGGCACTCCAGATACACGGTGGTGCCGGGTACACCACCGACTTCCCGATCGAGCGTTATTGGCGAGACGCTCGACTCACCAAGATCTTCGAGGGCACCAGCGAGATAATGCTTCGTCTCGTGTCCGACTCGCTCCTGCCCCCGACCCCGTTCCGCTAGGGAGGACGTTCGCATGACCGACCAACGATCGGCTCTCGCCGCTCTGACCGGCGACGGCAACTACTTCGAGGACTTCACCGCTGGTCAGAGGATGTGTCATGCCAGGGCGGCGACAATCGATGAGGTCGAGAACAACTTCATCACCAAACAGGTCATGAACACCGCTCAGGCTCATTGGAACGAGGAGATCATGAGGGGGTCGCCATTCGGCGAAGGGCGTCTGGTGTTCGGCCTGATCACCGGCTCGATGACGGTGGGCCTCACGAGTCAGGACACCGCCGAGAACGCTCTGGCCGAGCTGGGTCTCGACAAGATCCGTTTTCGCAAGCCGGTCCACCACGGTGACACGATCACCGCCTACACCGAGGTGCTCGAGACCACCGAATCGACCGATCGCGACGATGCCGGAGTGGTGCGATTCAAACACTGGGGCAGGAATCAGCACGGTGAGGTGGTGTGCGAGATGGAGCGCATCGTATTGGTGAAGAAACGAGAGGTATGGGCGCCGGCTCGCCGAGACGGCGACGGACCTGCCTGAGAGGGATCGCAGTGGAACACCTCCACGCACACGAACACGCAGCACCGATGCGAACAGAACGGGGTGGACCGCTGACCGACGTCCGGATCGTCGATCTGACCCAGGCGCTCGCCGGTCCGTTCTGCACGATGGTTCTCGCCGACCTCGGTGCCGATGTCATCAAGGTCGAGTCGCCTCAGGGTGACCTACCCAGGTTCGGGCCGCCGTTCACCGAGACCGATTCGGAGAAGAACTTCGGTGGGTACTTCGCCAGTATCAACCGCAACAAACGCGGCATCGTCCTCGACCTGAAGGACCCCGACGATCACGCCACCCTGTTGAGGGTGCTCGAGACCGCCGATGTCATCGTCGAGAACTTCAAATCCGGTGTCATGGAACGTCTCGGGCTGTCGTACGAGATGCTGCACGAACGATTCCCGCAGCTCGTGTACGCAACGATCCGGGGATTCGGCGACCCGCGAACCGGCGAGAGCCCTCACGCAGCCTGGCCGGCCTTCGACATCGTCGCCCAGGCGATGGGTGGTCTCGTCAGCTGTACCGGTCTGCCCGGACACCACGTCGCGTCTGGGCCGTCGGTCGGCGACATCTACCCGGCGACGATGTGTGCGGTGGGAATCCTCGCAGCGCTACATCACGTCGAACGCACCGGCGAGGGCCAGTTCGTCGATGTTGCCATGACCGACTCGATCATGGCGCTGTGCGAATCGGTCACTTGGCGCTACTCCTACACGGGCGAGGTGCAGGCGCCGAGGGGCGCCCAACACCCGTCTCTCAGCCCGTTTGGCCTGTACGAAACAGCCGACGGCATGTGTGCCGTCGCTGCGCTGACGCCTGCCCAATGGGCGTTCTTGTGCGACCAGCTGGGGCGCCCGGAACTGGTTTCCGACGAAAGGACCCGAACGACCAGGCGTCGCTCGGACAACCGCGACTTCGTCAACCAGATCGTGAGCGACTGGACCCGCAGCCACACCACTGCCGATGTGGTCGAGATCCTCGGCGGTCACGTTCCGGTCGGACCCGTCAACAACGGCCCGACCCTGGTCGCCAGCGAACACGTGAGGGCCCGTGAGATGTTGGTCGCGGTCGATCACCCCGGCTCCGAACGTCCAGTCGTTCTGCCCAACACACCCATCAAGTTCACCGAGACCCCTGGTGGCATCTACCGCAGGTCGCCCATTCTCGGTGAACACACCGACGAGATCCTCGCCGAGATCGACGCCCTGTTGGAGGAGGTCTGAACATGCTGATGACTCCGGACGAGATCGCCGCGTCATGTTCCGACGATGGTGAGTTCTCGATGGCTGCTCGCCACTGGACGGGTGGAGTCAGGTTTCGCAGCGACGGGACCGTCAGCGGATACTCGCTCGTCGACGGGACCGTGAGCGCCGAGGTGCCTGTCGACGGGCCCGGCGTGGTGACCCTCGATGGCGAAGGGGACGTGTGGGAAGTTGTCACGATGGCCGTGCCACCGAGGTTCTTCAACGACATCTCGGCGGTGGTGAGCGCCGGAGTTGTCAGGCGTGGTGGCGACGAGATGACCTGGTGGCAGTACTTCCCCGCTATCCAGCGTTCGATAGAGCTGATGCGACAGGCAAGAGCCGAGCCAGAGGCACAGCCGATGGATCCGTCGACACATGCTTTCGGTGCACCGATCGGTCGTTACCTGCATCTCGACCTCGGCGGCCATCAGCATCGCATCTACTACGAGGAAGCCGGACAGGGCATTCCCATCCTTCTCCAACACACCGCCGGGTCGCACGGCGTGCAGTGGCGTCATCTGCTCGAGTGCGGGGACATCACGGACCGGTTCCGGCTGATCGCCTACGACCTGCCGTTCCACGGAAAGTCGGTACCACCGACCGGACGGGCGTGGTGGACCGAGCAGTATCGGCTCGAGGGCGAGTTCCTCCGCTCGATTCCACTGGCGATAGCCGATGCTCTCGAACTCGATCGGCCCGTCTTCATGGGGTGTTCTGTCGGTGGTTTGCTTGCGCTCGACCTCGCTCTGCACCATCCCGACCGTTTCCGCTCTGTCATCTCCCTCGAGGGGGCACTTCACATCGGTGGTGACCGGGACCGTCTCACCGGCTTCTGGCATCCACAGGTCAGCGACGAGACCAAGGCACGGATGATGGAGGGGCTGACCTCGCCGACCTCACCGATCGCCTACCGCAAGGAGACCATCCAGACGTATGCAGCCGGCTGGCCCCAACTGTTCACGGGCGATCTCTTCTACTACATGGTCGACTACGACCTCCGCGACCGGGCGGGCGAGATCGACACCGATCGGGTTGGTGTGCACATCTTGAGCGGTGAATACGACTACAGCGGATCCGTCGAACACGGCAGGGAAGCCCACGAATCGATCGCTGGATCGACGTTCGCCGAGATGTCCGGTGTGGGCCACTTCCCGATGTCGGAGAACCCCGAGGCGTTCATCCCGTACCTCTTGTCCGTGCTCGATCGCGTTGCAGAGGGTTCGGCGATGGCGGCGTCCTCGTGACCAAGCAACAGGAACGGACCGAGCGCTCGACCAGGGCATTGCTCGACGCGGCCGGAGCCATCATCGTCGAGGAGGGATTCGCCGCGATGACGTTCGCGAAGATCGGCGAGAGGGCCGGCTACAGCCGGGGCCTCGTAACGGCGCGCTTCGGATCGAAGGAGGGCCTTGTCGAGACCCTCATCGACCTCATCGTCAACGGGTGGAGCCACAAGAACGTGATTCCGGCCACAAAGGGGGCCGACGGCATCGACGGCGTCGAGACACTCATCATGTCCATCCGCCGCCAGATCGCCCGCGACGACACCGGCGTCAAGGTGTTGTACGCACTCATGTTCGAGTCGCTCGGTCACGACGTGGCTCTGAAGGAACGTTTCTCGAGGCTTCATCACACCATGCGGCGAGACTTTGCCGGCATGGTGCGACAGGGCATCCGCGACGGGACTATCCGACCCGACGTCGACCCCAAGCGCGAGGCGGTCCTGATCATCTCGGGCCTTCGTGGAATCGGATATCAATGGCTGCTCGATCAGGGTCGCTTCGATCCACTGCCGGCGCTCGACTACCTCGCCCAGACAACCGTCGACCGACTGGTCGCAGACAAGGATGCACAATGACCCGCCCGAACCGCATCCGGCGTTCCGAGCTCTCGACGCCGGCCACCAGCGAGAAGATGATCACCAAGGCGGCGGCCAGCGACGCCGATCTCGTATTCCTCGATCTCGAGGACGCCGTGGCCCCATCGGCCAAGACGGGGGCGCGCAAGAACATCGTCGCCGCCCTCAACGACCTCGACTGGGGTGACACCGTCCGAGCATTTCGCTGCAACAGCGTCGACACGAAGTGGTGCCACGGCGACATCATCGAGGTGGTGACGGGAGCTGGGGCGAATCTCGACATCGTGATCATTCCCAAGATCAAGGGCCCCCGCGAGCTGTGGTTTGTCGACGATCTACTCACCCAGCTCGAACTCGACCTTGGGCTGGAGGTAGGCCGGATAGGCATCGAGGTGTTGATCGAGGAGGTCGAGGCGCTGCAGACGGTGAACGAGATAGCGACATGTAGCCCACGGTTGGAGGCCATGATCCTCGGGGTGGGAGACCTGTCGGCCAGCCAGGGCATGCGGTTGGGTCACATCGGCACGACCGCCGGCCAGGGCTCGATCAAATATCCGGGCGACATCTGGCACTACGCCAGGGTTCAGATGATCGTCGCCGCTCGGTCAGCGGGCATCGATGCCATCGACGGTCCGTTCGCCAACTTCACCCGTCCAGACGCCTACGAGGAGAGCGCGGCCACCTTCGCCATGATGGGTGGCGTCGGCAAGTGGGCGATACACCCGAGCCAGATAGCTCCCGCGAACAAGGTGTTCGCTCCGAGTGAGGCCGATGTCGAGTTGGCCCAGGCTGCAATCGGCGCGGTTCGCGAGGCCGAAGCCCGTGGCGATGGTGCCGCAACGTTTGAAGGCATGATGATCGACGCGGCCACGGCGCGCATGTTCGAGGTCACCCTCGAACGGGCTCGCATGTGCGGCATGACAAGCGGAGGCCAGCCCTGATGGGACGTTTCGACGACAAGAGGGTCATCGTCACCGGCGGTGCAGCCGGTTTTGGCGAGGCGACGGCACGTGGCTTTGCCGCCGAGGGTGCCAAGGTCATGGTGGCCGACATCAACCTCGAGGGTGCCGAAGCGGTTGCATCCGAGCTGCCGGCAGGTGTCGCGTTCCAGCTCGACATCCTCAGCGAGGAGCGCAACCAGGCCATGGCCGAAGCGGCCGTCGAGGTCTGGGGTGGGGTCGACGTGTTGGTGTGCAACGCCGGTCTGCCACACCGGGGCAACAAGATGCTCGCCATGGATGCCGAAGAGTTCGACTTCATGTGGCAGGCAAATGTGAGATCGATCTTCTTCGCCGCCAAGTACTGCGTTCCGCACATGCCCGCCGGTAGTTCGATCGTCAGTGTCGCCTCGATCGGTGGCAAGCGCCCCAGGCCGCTGCTGACGCCCTACAACGCGTCGAAGGGCGCAGCCATCACGCTCACCAAGGGTCTGGCGACCGAGTTGGCGCCCGACATCAGGGTCAACTGCGTGAACCCGGTGTCATCGCCGACGGGCTTCGATCTCACCGCCACCGGCATGGCCGTGTTGCCCGACCATGTGAACGAGCGTGTCATCGCCGGCATTCCGATGGGTCGTCGGGCGGTACCCAAAGACGTCGCCGACGCCATCATGTTCCTCGCTTCCGACGAGGCAGCCTTCCTGACCGGGGTCGATCTCGACGTCGACGGGGGCCGCGCCATCGGCTGACCCTGCGGTGTGGGTCCGAGGTCGGCATCGGGAGCAAGCCGGATCAGAGTCTCCCTGACCGAAACCCATGAAAGGGTGGGACGGTTGGTCCCTGGGTCCCCCGGTCCCGCTGACAGGAGGGTCGCACCGTGGTGGATCACCTACTCTCGCGTCATCCAACCGAACCGGGTTCCCTGGCCCAGCGGCGCGAAGTCGGCGGGACGGCGGTCGAGGAAGCTGCCGATTCCTTCGGCGACGTCGGCACCGCGCAACGACTCGCGCATGAGACCCTCGGCGTGAACGAGTGCGTCTTCGGCAGACATCGAGGTCTCGACCCTGAACTGGTGCTTGATCGTCGCCATGGAAGCGGGCGAGACGTTGGCGGCCAGATCGCGCGCATAGTCCAAGGCGACATCGAGAAGATTGTCCGAAGGAACGACCCTGTTCACGAGACCCATCAAAAGCGCCTCGTCGGACAAGATGATTCGAGCCGAGAGCAACAGGTCCATCGCGTTCGAACGTCCGACGATGCTGTCGAGTAGCCACACCATGCCGTACTCGGCGATGAGCCCACGGCGGCTGAAGGCGGTCGTGAACTTGACCCCCTCGGCGGCGAACCGCAGGTCACACTGCAGCGCATAGGCAAGGCCAGCCCCCGCACAGGCGCCG
>JAAETH010000707.1 GCA_024228575.1 Actinomycetes bacterium | reverse complement strand
GGGCCGACCGGGACGCGCTCCTCCAAACCGCCGACGTCATCATCGGAGGATTCCCGGTGCCAGTGGATCTCTGTGCCCGCTCCCCTCGCCTCCGCTGGTTTCACCAGACACCAGCTGGGGCTAGCAACCTCCGAGGCTGCGATTTGTGGGGCAGCGATGTGGTCGTCACCACTTCCCGGGGCCTCGGGAACACCCTGGCAATCGCTGAGTATGTGGTGGCGTCCTTTCTCCATTTCGCTCGCGATCTACACCGGGCCGAGCACGATCGGCACAATGGGACACTTCGCCGCTTCGACTACCGACCGAGATTGCTGGCCGGTCAGACCGTGTGTGTGATCGGGGCCGGTGGCATAGGTCAAGAGGTCGGCCGCTTGTGCTCGGCCTTGGGGATGCGGGTCGTAGGCACTCGACGCACCGCCGGCCCCATTGAGGGATTCAGCCAGGTAACCGGCCCGGACGGCCTCCACGACCTGTTGGCCCAGTCTCAGTTCGTTGCTGTCTGCTGCCAAGCCACGCCGGAAACCGAGGGGCTCATCGATGCTGGTGCCCTGGCCGCCATGGCAGAGGGGACCGTACTGGTCAACGTGGCCCGGGGTGAGGTGATCGACGAGCGAGCACTCATCGATGGGCTAGACCGGCTCCGAGGTGTCGCTCTCGACGTCTATGTCGGCGAGTTCGACGGGCCTCCGCCCGCTGCACTCTGGCAGCATCCTCGCGTCCTGATCACGCCCCATACTTCGGCCGGAGCTGAGACCCGCTCGAGCCGTCCCATTGATCTATTCTGCCGGAACCTGGCCGCCTTCTTGGGTGGCCACCCTCTGGAGAACGCCATCGAGTGGGCGCGGGGCTACTGACATCGACGGCCCTCAGCACTCGGCCGCCGCCTTCGTATTCTGAGCTCCACTCGCCGTAGCGCTCCATGGCGGTAACCAGCTTCCACACTTCGGCCGGGGGTGCGTCGACGTACACCGATTCGACGTGGCTGTGGATCGGGGCCGGGGTCTGGCTATCGCTAGTCATGCATTCATCATCGCGCTTGGCGATTCTCGCGTGCACCTAGTGGGCTGGGGATGCACCCCGGATAACCTCCGGTCGTCGTGGTGCGTGAGAGGCTTCAGTCGATACAGGTACCGGTACCTGTGCGGTCAGTCTTTGTGGTTGGCTTGATCTACCTATTCCTCATCGGGGTGTCCTCGCTCGAGGCCGGTATCAAGATAATGGGTGAAGACACCCAGCGTGACCTGTTCGCCGCCGTCAGTAACCCCATCGCCGGGCTCTGCATTGGCATTCTGGGTACGGTTCTCGTCCAGTCGTCGTCGGCCTCCACCTCGGTGATCGTTGGATTGGTGGCCTCGGGGACATTGGGGGTCGATGCCGCTGTTCCCATGGTGATGGGGGCGAACATCGGGACCACTGTGACCAACACCCTGGTCTCACTTGGTCACGTCCGTCAGTCCAACGAGTTCAGGCGGGCACTGGCGGCAGCAACCGTCCACGACTTCTTCAATGTGATGGCCGTGGCCCTGCTCCTCCCTCTGGAGCTGGCGTTCGGGATCATCTCGTCGGTGGCCGAGGCCATCAGCGAACAGCTGGTCGGTGCATCGGGGACTGATTGGAAGAGCCCCGTCAAGGCATGGGTCAAGGCCCCGGTGGGGTGGCTCGGGGACACCTGGGAGGCCGTCGGCACCAGCGGCAACCTACGTGGCGTCTTGATGGTCCTGACCGGGCTCGTCATCATCCTCGCCGCCCT
>JAAETH010000706.1 GCA_024228575.1 Actinomycetes bacterium | reverse complement strand
GCGCCGAGTTGCCTACGTCGACGAATCAGAACGTGGTAGTCGGGTCTTGCTGGCCGGCACCGTGATCGTGGGCGACGACGCGCCTGCGGTTCGACAAGTGATGTTGTCGGCCCGTCCCGCCGGGGTCGCCGTGCTGCACTTCCATGACCTCACCGACGGCGAGAAACGCCGAGCCCTGAAAGTGCTCAGAGAAGGCACCGCCGAGATCGATATCCGGGCCACCGTCTATGTTCGGAAGCGCCCAGAGGGCGAATCAGGCCTCGCGGCCCGATGGCTCCTGATGCAACAGATCGTCGTTGACTGTCAAACCTACGGCATCCACGAGCTTGTCATCGAGCGGCCCGGCGCCGAGATCGACAGACACGACGCCAGAGCGATCCAGCAGGCCCGGGCCCGGCGGCCCGACCGGAGGCTGATCTACTCCCATGGCACCAAGAGCGAACCCGTGTTGTGGATCCCCGATGCCCTGGCCTGGGCTGTTGGCCGAGGGGGCGAGTGGACCCAACACGTCCCGGACTGGGTTGGGGTGAAGCACCTGTAGGCCAAAAAGCGTTCGGGCCAGATACCGCCCACAGCGACATCCGACCCGTTCTTCCGTCGGCCCCTATGGCCTCCAGCATCTCCAGTATCGGCACATTCCCCCAAGAGATCAACCAGAAGATCACCAACAAGACGGTGGCGGGGATCCTGATGATGACAGCCACCACAACGCGAACTACCCCCATTCGACCCGCCGAGCCCTCTTCTCAAGTCTCCCTCCCAATACCAGGCGATGAGACTGTATGAAGCTAGTCATCGTCCAGGCGAGGCCGGCATTCGCAGCTAGCGTCGGTCTCGGCGGAAGAGGGGGACAATCGATGGGTCGTGACCTGTGGTCCAAGCAGCTTCGTGTCGCTGGTGCTGACACCCGATTGGTCGAAGACGCG
>JAAETH010000705.1 GCA_024228575.1 Actinomycetes bacterium | reverse complement strand
GGCTGGTTCGGCCATTCGTCGACCTGCACCCGCGCCGACACGTTGAACGAGTTCGGCCAGTCCAGATCGGCGACCGACAGCCAGTGACCGCGGCTCAAAGCGGTGGCGGCTAGCTCGCCGATCTGTGCGGCGGTCAGTTCGGTGGAGGTGAACAGGTATTCGGCGATCGTCATGTCCATGACGCGTGACCCTCCGCCCGACACCCACGCTTTCCCGATGGAGAGATCCACCGTTCCGGCGTTGTCGACCGGCGCCGTGACCGTCTTGGCGGACACGAGCACCCCGTCGACGTACAGGCTGGCGGTGGTGGCACCATCATAGACGAGCGCGACATGCTCCCACGTGCCGTCGAGAGCCAGAGCGGCCGTCCAAATATGGTTGTAGGAGCCGCCCCCGTCGACGGTCTTGAAGTAGACGTTTCCGTTTTGGTAGGTGAACAGAGACCAGCCGCTGCCTCCGGCCGTGTAGGAGGCGTAGTAGCGGGTGCCGGTGCCAGTGCCAGCCAGTGCCATCGACGACGAGAACGCCAACGTGAACCCACCCGTGTGGCCCGGATTGTCGATGTCCATTGTGTCTTCGCCGACACCGCTCACACCGCCAGCGAACAAGGTTGCCTGCTGGCCTGGCCTCGGACCGTCGGCCAGACTGTGTCCGGTGCCTCCGGTCACCGCGAGGGTGTCACCGGTGCCGTAGTTGACTTCGGGCGGATCAGAGTCAAGCGCCGCGGTGCCAGCGATTGTGACGGTCGCCGCCGATATGGACGACACGAACGTTGACGCGCCCACGGTGGCGTCAGCGGCAGCGATCCGCTCGACAATGCCGTCATCGTCATACACCTCGGCGACATAGATCTCGCCTGCAAGGTTCCACGAGCCCCCTCCACCATGAGCGCCTACCATCAGATCAGAGGTCGTGTC
>JAAETH010000704.1 GCA_024228575.1 Actinomycetes bacterium | reverse complement strand
CGCTCAGCTGATCCCTTCACGTGAACCCCATCGACGACGCCGATTCCGAGCACGCTCGGGTTGGGCCGGTCCTTCTCCGATGGCTTCAGCCAGTTGGCGTTGATCGAGGCCACCGAGCAGCGCGACGAACCCGTCTCGAGGATGGGCCGGGAGAGGTTGACCTTGACCCCTTCGATCGTCCCTCCTTCGAGCTCAAAATCGATGGCGTGGTAGCCATGGGTACTCCATGAGGCTTCGGCCACGGGCACCAGTTTCGACTCTGGGCACTTCGACACCGACGCCGACTCGCCCGGATAGATGCTGTGGCACGTCTCGGTGCGGTCCAGGTATTCACGCAGCTCGGTGAAGTTCACCAACATGTCCCAGCGGGTGATGGCGCCTGAGTCCAACAACCCCACCCAGTAGGCACGCCCAGGGCCGTCGGGATCCCGGCAGAGCACATTGTCATAGACGAGGTCGACGAACTCACCGTTGGAGAGAGCCCCATAGCGGTCTTCGATCTCAGGGCCGTAGGCGAACTGGAAGGCAATATCGGACAGGTTGGCCCCGGTGGACCGG
>JAAETH010000703.1 GCA_024228575.1 Actinomycetes bacterium | reverse complement strand
GCGGGCGGTGGCGAGACCTAGACCCTGGGTCCCGCCACTGACAAGGCCAATCCGGCCGGCGAAGTCTTGGGGCTCAGCCCCGTTCGGCATCACCAGCCCTGCCTCTGGTCGGCTTTGCCTTGCACCAACTCAGCTCGTGCTGCCTGGACCTCGTCTCGGTCAGAGACCTCTGGTACACCGACCTCCCAGAAACTGCCTCCCTCGGTCCAGGTGTTCTGATGGGTCTGGAGGGCGATGACATAGCTGCGATCGGCGGCTCGGGCCCGGACGAAGGCGGCGTCGAGATCGCCGATCGAGCTCACGGTCTCGGCCTCGCAACCCATGGCTCGGGCGTGAGCAGCAAAGTCGACGCGGACCTCGTCGACGATCTTGGCATCAGCCAGAAGGTTGTTGAAGGGGCGACCCCCCTGGTTGACCTGGAGGCGGTTGATGACGGCAAACCCGCCGTTGTCGCACACGATCACGATCAGCTTGTGACCTGACAGGACCGACGAGTACAAATCACTGTTCATCATGAGGTATGAGCCGTCGCCGACGAAGACTACGACCTCCTTGTCGGGCATGGCCATCTTGGCCCCCCACCCGCCAGACAGCTCGTAGCCCATGCACGAGAACCCGTACTCGCAGTCGAACGAGTTGAGGGCCTTGGCCCGCCAGCCGTTGTTGACCTCACCGGGGAACCCCCCGGCGGCGGCGAGGGCGAAATCGTCGGGCCCGGCCACCCTGTCGATGGCTCCGACCACCTGGGCGTAGCTGGGAGGGCCCGACGGCATGGCGTCGGGGGCGGCGATCTTGTCGATGTAGGCGTGGTACTGGGCGGTCTCGGCCGTTGCCGTGTCGGTCCAGGTCTCGGGCCCCCGGTAGTCGCCGACCATGGCCGTCAGCTCGACCAGAGACTCTCGGGCATCGCCAACAACAGGGAGAGCGAAGTGCTTGGTTGCGTCGAAGCGAGCCGTGTTGAGCCCGATGATGCGGACCCCTTCGTTCTTGAACACAGTCCACGAACCGGTGGTGAAGTCCTGGAGGCGACAGCCGATCGCAATAACGACGTCGGCTTCGGCCGCCAAGGCATTGGCCGAAGTGCAACCGGTGACCCCGATGGGCCCCGCGTTGAGCGGATGGTCCCACAAGAGGGAGGCCTTGCCGGCAACGGT
>JAAETH010000702.1 GCA_024228575.1 Actinomycetes bacterium | reverse complement strand
CGGCTCTTCCGAAGTCAGCGGGGTGTGATGGTGGCGCGTAGGTCCCAGTTGGGTCGTCCGCCGTAGCGCAACGACCGGACCCGGTAGTTGCGGAACGATCGGCCCCCGAACGCGACGCGGTTGACCCGCTTCCCGAGGTTGTTGATCGCTTCAGCCCCGAGTTTGTCGGGGGTGTCGCGTAAGTCCTGGTAGGCGGGGCGCGACGGAGGAGTGTTTCCCCTACGTTTCGGTGTTTTGCCTGGTGGGGGGTTCAGGCGACGCGGGCGGTGTCCCAGCCCCGTGTGTCGACATCGAGCGCTGTGAGGATCCTGGTTTGGAGTGGGGTGCGGCGGGTGATGAGCCCGATGTTGCGGCCGCTGGCGGTGATCGTGACTTGGCGGACACGGCCAAGGTCACGTAGCGCCCGCTGGGCGGAGAGATGTTGGCCGTCGATGTCTGGGTCTTCGACTGCTGCTGCGGCGAGGGTTTTATTGATCAAGATCTCCACGACGGCTGCGTAAACACAGACCGCTATGTGGCCCTTCACCCGCTGCTCGGTCCAGTGCCGAACCGGCCGCAGATGCAGGAAATCCTTGAGGGTCCGAAACCTCGACTCGACATGCAACAACTGCCGGTACGCGGTCAAGATCCTCGCGGTTGATGCCTGGGCGACGGTGAGGCTAGTCGTGAGCACGTACCGGCCGGCGAGTTGTTCCTCGTAGTCCTGGCCTGGGTCGTTGTAGTGATACAAGAATCGGCCGTCGCCGATCTCGAGTTCGAACAGGCGGGCGACACCCGAGCCGCCGAGGATCCGTTGCGCAGCCCGCCCAATCTTGGCTGGGTCCTTGAGCCGGCCGGTACGAACCCGTTCCTCCAACCCAAGAAGCTTGGTCTCGGTCCGCTCGATGAGTTCAGCGGTCCGGGCAGTGTCACGGCGTTGCCGCTCATCAGACTCGACCACGACCGCCCGGGTCCCGTCAGCGAGACAGACCTCGGCGGCGCGACTGTTCGCTGCTGGAACCTCAACCCAGGTAACACCGTCGGCTTCGACGAGTTGCAGGGCTTCGCCACATTTGGCGTCGCGATGCAGTTTCGTGGCGAGGATGTGATCGAACCCGTTCGTTCCGGTCTCCTCCACGTTGGCGGCGGTGATCAGGCCCCGGTCAGCGACAACAGTGATGTTTCCGACGCAGAACCGGTCAGCTAGATCCTTCAACACCTCAGGCAGGGTGGTCGAGTCGCTGGTGTTCCCGGCGAACACATGATGGGCGATCGGGATCCCATCACCAGTGCACAACAGACCGATTACGACCTGCGGACGGTCGGAACGCTTGTCACGCGAGTAGCCGAACGCCTTCGATGGGAACCGGTCGTTGGGCCGGGGGTCGCCCTCGAAATAGGTGGACGTCAAGTCGTAGCAGACCATCGACAGATCCATGTTCGTCAGGTCACACAGGCGAGCGTACAACTCGGTCTCGGTCGCTTCCTTCGCTTCGGCGACGGCGTCAAGGGACCGGTAATACTGGTTCAGCGACGGCGGCGCCCAACCATCAGGCATCGCGACGTCACGTTCGACCCACTCGACAAGCTGACGCTTCGAGCAGGGGTCGATCAACCGGTTCGCCACCATCGCGAACACTGCCTCCGACAACAGCTCGGCGCCACGATCGGCGCCCTGGGTCGCGAACCAGACATCAAGACCCAAGCGCTCCCACACCGCCGCTATCGCAGCTGTAGAGCCGACAATCCGGGTCCTTTCCGCCGACATAGCCGCCACAGTGATCTGGTCACGCTGAAGATGGTTCTCCAAGGCGGTGATCACTCGTTCCAGTTCGCCCGACGCTCGCAGGGCGGTCACTTCGCCCAGGCGGAGCAGGGTCCGGTGCGTGTTCTTCCCGTCCACACGCACCGATTCGACCAGCGACAGATACTCATACGTCTTGTCGCCCCTCTTCCGGCGTGTCGTCTTCACATGCACGCCAGGATTCTAGACACCCTCAGCGTCGATGTCCAGAATGTGTCGCCCCTACACTTCCACCCCGAAACACACCCAGAAAACCTGTTACCGCAGGTCAAACGACTACACCCACCCCAAACCATGCCCTACCCCGACAAACTCGGGTCTGAAGCTCAACGCTGTGGCACAGCCCCCCGATCTGATGTGAGGATATGTGCGGGTGGTAGCTGTTGTGGGCTTGCCTCTACGGGGAGCAGCCGAGAACCACACGGACTACTTCCCCTCCGCCCATCCAGG
>JAAETH010000701.1 GCA_024228575.1 Actinomycetes bacterium | reverse complement strand
CGAGAGCATGACCCATGACTACAAGCGCAATGGCACCACCGATCTGTTCGCTGCATTGAACGTCGGCACCGGCGAGGTTCTCACCGCGACCCGCCCCTCGCACAAGGCGACCGACGTGTTGGCGTTCTTCCGCTGGATTGATGCCCATGTCGACACCGACCTTGAGATCCATGTCGTGTTGGACAACCTGTCTGCCCACAAGGCGCCACCGGTCGCGGACTGGCTCGCCCATCCCAAGCGGACGCGTTGGCATCTGCACTTCACACCGACGTCGTCGTCGTGGCTAAACCTGGTCGAGGGCTGGTTCAAGCTCCTGACCGAACGGCGCCTACGACGTGGAACGTTCAACAGCGTCGATCAGCTCGTCGACGCGATCGAGTTATGGGTCGAGCATTGGAACGACGACCCGAAGCCGTTCATCTGGAAGAAGCCCGCCGCCGAGATCCTGGCCAAGGTCCAGCGAGGGCGAGCCGCTCTCACCCACCAGATCAACTCCGCGACGAACCACTAGTGCCGTGACTGGAAACGTTGGTGGGGGTCGCGTCCACCGTTGAGGGGGCTAGATCTGTTTTGATTCGGTGATGGAACCTTTGCGTGTCCGCGAGATCACCAATGATGAGGGCAGCCGGTTGTTGAGGATCGTGCGTCGTGG
>JAAETH010000700.1 GCA_024228575.1 Actinomycetes bacterium | reverse complement strand
CAGGTGGCTGTGCGAGTCGACGAAACCCGGCAGGACACACGCCCCTTCGGCATCGATGCACTCGTCGGCAATCGCACCCGCGGGTCCTACGGACTCGACCAGGCCCCCGGACATCACCACAGACGCGTTCTCGACGATGCCAAGGGTTCCGCGGCCCAGCTCGGGGTCGTTGGTGACGAGAGATCCGATGTTGTCGATCACCACCGAGCGGGCCGGCGGCTCGTGGGTGTGCTCTGTGCTCATCGATCCATCAACTCCGAAATTGTGATGCTCAGCTCTGAGGCGACGTCGATGTGTCGATGTTGCCCTTCCGACACGATGTGACGACCATCCACGATCACGTCTGAGACGTCGACTGCACCAGCCGCAAAGACGGTTGCCTCGACGAGTCCGCCTGCCGCGACCCCCGCGGTTCGAACCGAATCGAGGCCAACGGTCACCAGGTCGGCACGCTGCCCTGTCTCGAGCGAACCGACATCGTTCCAGCCGAGACTCCGGTGACCTGCCGTGGTCGCCATGGCGAGGAGGTCGCCGGCAGGGTGGACTCCCCTCGACCGTGTGCGCTGACGTTGGTCCATCTCGACTGCGTGAGCCTCATCGAACAGATCGATCACCGCGTGCGAGTCGGAACCCAGAACGATCGGAACACCTGCATCGACCATCTGACGCGAGTCGACGATGCCGTCGCCGAGATCTCGTTCGGTCGTTGGACACAGGCACACCGCTGAATTCGACTCCGCCAGGAGTCCGATGTCATCGCCATTCACATGAGTCGCGTGAACAGCGACAAATGCTGGGCCGAGCGCCCCGACCGATTCGAGCAGAGCGACCGGTGTCATCGAATGGATCGCTTGACACTCGTCGTTCTCGGCGACCTGCTCCGAGACGTGGGCGTGCAGGGAGGCGCCCTGTTGAGACGCCCACACAACACACTCGCCCATGGCGACGGGGTCGACCGCTCTCACCGAGTGGATCGCAGCACCCACGCGATGCCTGTCGTTGGAGGTGAGACGACCGACCCGATCGGCCCACACATCGACGGACCCGTCACCGAAGCGCTTCTGGGCTTCGGACAGTGGAAGGTATCGACCGTCGGTCAGTCCGCCGTGGAGGTACAACACGTCCAGCAGGGTGATCCGAAGACCGGCCTCGTCAGCGGCTGCCAATACGGCGTCGCCCATGATGTTCGGCACCTCGTAGCGGGCACCCCCTGGGCCATGGTGGAGGTAGTGGAACTCGCCAACCGTCGTGATGCCTGAGGCCACCATCTCAGCAAACGTGGCTCTGGCCAAGCGAAGGTAGAGCTCGGGGTCCAGGCGGTCGGCCGCTCGATACATCAGATCGCGCCAGGTCCAGAACGAACCCGACCCCCGCTGGGTGCGCGACCGCAGGGCCCTCTGGAAGGCATGGCTGTGGGCGTTGGCCAGACCGGGGATGGTGAATCCGTTCAAGTGTGTGGCGTCGGCGTGTGTGGGGGCGTTTGGGGTGATCGAGTCGAATCGGCCATCGACGACGGTGATCGCAACATCGGAGACGACCTCTCCGTCGACAAGAGCAAAGTCGCACCAGAAGTGGCCGGCCGTCACGGGTTCGTCCGTTCGACGAACTCGGTGATGCGCTCGATGAAGGCACTACGGCGATGGATCTCGAACTGCTCCCAGGTCGAGAACGTGGACGGGTCTGTCACCTTGTCGATGAACAGGACACCGTCGAGATGATCACACTCGTGTT
>JAAETH010000699.1 GCA_024228575.1 Actinomycetes bacterium | reverse complement strand
TCTGTTCAGCCTTGACCGTGCCATCAGCGTTGAGGAACAACACATACACGGCACCCCGAGCGTTGCCGCCGTCATCATCACGGAGGGCGCCGACCGCGATATCGGCTGTACCGTCACCATCGAGGTCGCCGACCCCGGCCATCGAGTACCCGATGTAGTCGAAGTTGTCGAAGGTGCCTGTGAGCCCACCGGTAGTGTCGGAGATCTTCTGTTCGGTCTTGACTGTGCCGTCCGCGTTTAGGAACAACACATACACGGCCCCCCGATCGGCGCCGCCGTCGTCATCACCGAACGCTCCGACTGCGATATCGGCGATCCCGTCACCATCGAGGTCGCCGATCCCGCCCACCGAGGAACCGAAGTAGTCGGAGTTGTCGAGGGGTCCTGTCAACCCGCCCGCAAGCGAGCTGATCCTTTGCTCGGCCTTGACGGTGCCATCGGCGATGAGGAACAGCACATAGACGGCACCCCGGTCGGCGCCACCATCATCATCGAAGTAGGCGCCGACAGCGATATCGGCGATCCCGTCACCATCAACATCACCAACTCCGGCCACGGACTGACCGAAGTAGTCGTTGTCGCCGAGGGGTCCTGTGAGCCCGCCGGCATTGGAGGAGATTCTCTGTTCGGCTTTGACGGTGCCGTCGGTGTTGAGGAACAGCACATAGACGGCCCCGCGGTTGGTGCCGCCATCATCATCGCTGTAGGCGCCGACCGCGATATCGAGGTTCCCGTCACCATCGAGGTCACCGGCGGCTGCTACCGAACGACCGAAGTAGTCGCTGTCGTCGAGGGGTCCAGTCAACCCACCGGTCGTGGAGGAGATCTTCTGTTCGGCTTTGACGGTGCCGTCCGCGTTCAAGAACAGCACATACACGGCCCCCCGACCGGATCCGCCGTCATCGTCGGCGTAGGCGCCGACTGCGATATCGACGATCCCATCACCATCCAAATCACCAATCGAAGCCGTCGCATTTCCGAAGCCATCGCTGTCGTCGAGAACCGCGGTCAATCCGCCGACGGTGTCGGAGATCTTCTGCTCGGTAGCCACCGTGCCACCAGAGGCAACGGTGATCGGGTGGTCCAAATAGTCGGGTTGGCCATCCCGATCTGAGTCGAGGGCGTCGCGAGGATCACCATCGGCATTGGGGTCTGCGTTCTCGGCTGAGGTGAGGGTGCCGTCGCCGTCATCGTCTGAGTCGAGGTAGTTGGGGGTGGTGTCGCCGTCGGTATCTGGACCCGGTGTGGTGGCCGGGTCGCCGTCGAGGTCGGTGTTGGCGTCCTCCTCACAATCCCACAAACCATCAGAATCAGAATCGACCGCACAATGATCGACAGGCACGGCCAGGTCGAGGATGTAGATGGCTCCTCGGTCGGTGCCGCCATCGTCATCGTTGAAGGCGCCGGCCATGAGGCCGGTCGTGCCGTCACCGTCTAGGTCACCAACCCCGGCCACCGAGATACCGAACTGGTCGGAGTTGTCGAGGGGGCCTGTGAGCCCGCCCGTGATCGATGAGATCTTCTGCTCGGCCTTGACCGTGCCATCGGCGTTCAAGAACAGC
>JAAETH010000698.1 GCA_024228575.1 Actinomycetes bacterium | reverse complement strand
TCGGTGGCCGGTGTCGGCGATGTGGACGGTGACGGGATCCCCGACATCGCCGTGGGTGCCGACAGAGATGATGACGGTGGCACCGACCGGGGTGCTGTGTATGTGCTGTTCTTGAACGCGGACGGCACAGTCAAAGCCGAACAGAAGATCTCCTCGGTCACCGGCGGATTCAGCGGCCCCCTCGATGACGGGGACCACTTCGGCCGGTCGATCGCTGGGGTTGGTGATCTGGATGGCGGTGGTGTGGTTGACGTTGTCGCTGGTGCGTACGTGGATGATGATGGCGGCACCGGTCGGGGGGCCGTGTACGTCCTCAACCTGGCCTGCCTGGACTCCGACTCAGACGGATTGTGCGACCTCGAGGAGGACGCCAACACCGACCTCGACAACAACCCGGCCACTACCCCTGGTCCGGATACTGATGGTGACACGACACCGAACTATCTGGATTCCGATGATGATGGCGATGGCACCCCCACCGCGTCAGAGAACGCCGACCCCAACGCTGATGGTGATCCCCGCGACGCCCTCGACTCAGATAGGGATGGTGAGCCCGACTATCTGGACCTCCCCATCACCATCGCCTCTGGCGGCACGGTAGGCGCCGAGCAGAAGATCTCAGACATCACGGGCGGGTTCACAGGCCCCCTTGACGACTACGACTGGTTCGGTGCCTCGACGGCTTCGATCGGCGACCTCGATGGTGACGGGATCGTCGACATCACCGTCGGGGCCTACGGTGACGATGATGGCGGCATCGACCGGGGTGCCGCGCATGTCCTGTTCCTAAACGCGGATGGCACCGTCAAAGCCGAGCAGAAGATCTCCTCGGTCACGGGTGGGCTCACGGGACCCCTCGACAACCTCGACTACTTCGGCTATTCGGTGGCCGGGGTTGGTGACCTCGATGGTGACGGCATCGTCGATATCGCGGTCGGTGCCTTCCTTGATGATGACGGCGGCTCGGCTCGAGGTGCCGTGTATGTCCTGTTCTTGAACGCGGATGGCACCGTCAAAGCCGAACAGAAGATCTCATCGACAACGGGCGGGTTCACAGGCCCCCTCGACAACAACGACCAGTTCGGTCAATCGGTGGCCGGGGTTGGTGACCTCGATGGTGACGGGATTGTCGATATCGCGGTCGGCGCTGCGACCGATGACGACGGTGGCTCGGCTCGGGGTGCCGTCTATGTCTTGCTCCTAAACGCTGATGGCACCGTCAAGGCCGAACAGAAAATCTCCTCCACGACCGGCGGGCTCACAGGCCCCCTCGACAACAACGACTGGTTCGGTCAATCGGTGGCCGGGGTTAGTGACCTAGACGGTGACGGAATCGTCGATATCACTGTCGGCACCCACGGTGACGATGACGGCGGCACCGACCGGGGGGCCGCCTATGTGCTGTTCCTCAACGCTGATGGCACCGTCAAAGCAGAACAGAAAATCTCCTCGGTCACGGGCGGGCTCACAGGACCCCTCGATGACAACGACCGGTTCGGCTATTCGGTGGCTGGGGTTGGCGATGCTGATGGTGACGGGAACGCCGATATCGCGGTCGGCGCCTACGTTGACGATGATGGCGGATCCGGTCGGGGTGCCGTGTATGTGCTGTTCTTGAACGCTGATGGCACAGTCAAGGCCGAGCAGAAGATCTCCTCGACCAATGGTGGGCTCACCGGCCCCCTCGACGACTCTGACTACTTCGGGCGGTCGGTGGCCGGGATGGGTGACCTCGACGGTGACGGGACCGTCGATATCGCGGTCGGCGCCCACAGCGATGATGATGGCGGCACCGATAGGGGGGCCGTGTATGTGCTGAACCTGGCCTGCCTGGACTCCGACACGGATGGCCTCTGTGATCTTGAAGAAGACGCCAACACCGACCTCGATGGCGACCCGGCCACCAACCCAGGCCCAGACACCGACGGCGACACCACCCCCAACTACCTCGACCCAGACGACGACGGCGACGGCACCCCCACCTCAGCAGAGAACGCAGACCCCAACGCCGACGGCGACCCCCGCGACGCGCTCGACTCGGATTGGGATGGTCAACCCGACTATCTGGATCTCCCGATCACTGTCGCCACTGACGGCACGGTCGCCGTCGAGCAGAAGATCTCCGACACCGTCGGCGGGCTGACCACCACCCTGGACGACTCCGACCAGTTCGGACGATCAGTGGCCTCGATCGGTGATATCGATGGTGACGGGATTGTTGATGTTGTGGTCGGCGCCCACGCCGATGACGACGGCGGCGCCGATCGGGGTGCGGTGTATGTGCTGTTCCTCAATGCAGACGGCACCGTCAAGGCCGAACAGAAAATCTCATCGACCATCGGCGGCCTCACAGGCCCCCTCGACAACTCCGACTTTTTCGGATATTCGGTTGGGGGTGTTGGTGACGTTGATGGTGACGGCATTGTTGATGTTGTGGTCGGCGCCTACGGCGATGATGACGGGGGCAGCGATCGGGGTGCGGTGTATGTGCTGTTCCTCAACACGGACGGAACAGTCAAGGCCGAACAGAAGATCTCCTCCACCACCGGCGGACTGACCGGCCCCCTCGACGACTCCGACTGGTTCGGGTTTTCGGTTGGGGGTGTTGGTGACGTTGATGGTGACGGAATGGTCGATGTTGCGGTCGGCACCTGGGGCGATGACGACGGGGGCACCAATCGGGGTGCGGTGTATGTGCTGTTCCTCAACGCAGACGGCACCGTCAAAGCCGAACAGAAGATCTCCTCCACCACCGGCGGCCTCACAGGCCCCCTCGACGACACCGACTACTTCGGAGTATCGATTGGGGGTGTCGGTGACGTTGATGGTGACGGAATGGTGGACGTTGCGGTCGGCGCCTACACCGATGATGACGGCGGGAGTGACCGGGGTGCGGTGTATGTGCTGTTCCTCAACGCAGCCGACGCCGGTAGAGCCGAACAGAAAATCTCCTCCACCACCGGCGGACTCACAGGCCCCCTCGACAACTCCGACTTTTTCGGATATTCGGTTGGGGGTGTTGGTGACGTTGATGGTGACGGAATGGTCGATGTTGCGGTCGGCACCTGGGGCGATGACGACGGGGGCACCAATCGGGGTGCGGTGTATGTGCTGTTCCTCAAC
>JAAETH010000697.1 GCA_024228575.1 Actinomycetes bacterium | reverse complement strand
GTTGAGGAACAGCACATACACGCCACCCCGGGCGGTGCCGCCGTCGTCATCTTAGTTGACGCCGACCGTGATATCGGCAATGCCGTCACCATCGAGATCGCCAATCCCAGCAACCGAGAACCCGAACAAGTCGCCGTCGTCGAGGGGGCCTGTGAGACCGCCTGCGGTGGAGGAGATCTTCTGTTCGGCTTTGACTGTGCCATCCGCGTTGAGGAACAGCACATACACGGCACCCCGGTCGGTGTTGCCGTCATCATCGACCGGAGCGCCGACCGCGATATCGGCAATGCCGTCACCATCGAGATCACCAACCCCAGCAACCGAGAACCCGAACAAGTCGCCGTCGTCGAGGGGGCCTGTGAGACCGCCTGCGAGCGAGGAGATCTTCTGTTCGGCTTTGACCGTGCCATCCGCGTTCAGGAACAGGACGTAAATGGCGCCTCGACCGGTGCCACCGTCGTCATCGCCGATGGCGCCGACCGCGATATCGACAATCCCGTCACCATCCAAATCCCCAATCGAAGCCGTCGAATCCCCGAACCAGTCGGTGTCGTCGAGAACGGCGGCCAGTCCACCGGCAGTGTCGGAGATCTTCTGCTCAGCCGCCACTGTCCCGTCCGTGGCGACGGTGATCGGGAGGTCGAGGTAGTCGGGTTGGCCGTCCCAGTCTGAGTCGAGGGCGTCGCGGGGGTCGCCATCACTGTTGGGGTCGGCGTTCTCTGCTGAGGTGAGGGTGCCGTCACCGTCATCGTCTGGGTCGAGGTAGTTGGGTGTGGTGTCGCCGTCGGTGTCTGGACCAGGTGTGGTCGCAGGATCACCATCGAGGTCGGTGTTCGCGTCTTCTTCTAGGTCGCACAGTCCATCAGAGTCGGAGTCCAGGCAGGCCAGATCGAGCACATAGATGGCTCCGCGGTCGCTGCCGCCGTCATCGTCGTAGTAGGCGCCGGCGACGAGACCGATTGTTCCATCGCCGTCGAGATCACCGACTCCGGCCACTGAGATACCGAAGAAGTCGTCGTCGTCGAGGGGGCCGGTCAGACCACCGGTAGTGGAGGAGACCTTCTGTTCGGCTTTGACGGTGCCGTCGGCATTGAGGAACAGGACGTAGACGGCCCCTCGGTCGGTGCCGCCGTCATCATCACGGCGTGCACCGACTGCAATATCGGCGATTCCGTCGCCGTCGAGGTCGCCGGTACCAGTCACCGACCGACCGAACTTGTCGGCGTCGTCGAGGGGTCCAGTGAGCCCACCGGCAAGCGAACTGATCTTCTGCTCGGCTTTGACCGTGCCGTCAGCGTTGAGGAACAGCACATAGACGGCACCCCGACCACTGCCCCCGTCATCATCGGCGTTGGCGCCGACCGCGATATCGACGATCCCGTCACCGTCGAGATCGCCGACCCCGGCCGCCGACCGCCCGAACTGGTCGGTGTCGTCGAGGGGGCCTGTGAGCCCGCCTGTGGTGGAGGAGATTTTCTGTTCGGCTTTGACGGTTCCGTCGGCGTTGAGGAACAGGACATACACGGCACCCTGATTGCTGCCGCCGTCATCATCGCGGTTGGCACCGACCGCGATATCGACGATCCCGTCGCCGTTGAGGTCACCTACCCCAGCCACCGACAGGCCGAATTGGTCGGTGTCGTCGAGGGGGCCTGTGAGCCCGCCGGTTGTGGAGGAGATCTTCTGCTCGGCTTTGACTGTGCCGTCGGCGTTGAGGCACAGCACATACACCGCCCCTCGAT
>JAAETH010000696.1 GCA_024228575.1 Actinomycetes bacterium | reverse complement strand
CTGCGCCTGGTCGTTCCATCTCGCCGACAAGGGCGAGCATCATGTCAACGGGGTCGTCGTTCTTGCTGGGAGTGATGGTCATTGGTCTCCTGTCGTTATGTCGGTCGAAGGCTCGTTATCACTGAGACGGGCCTTCGATGGTGGATCGAACGGGCGGTCGGAAACGACAAAGACGTAGGTGTGGACGTTCTTCGGTCGGCCACACTCATCACACAAGCCGCCGTATCGGGGTTGGTAGGTGTCACAGTCGCTCATGCTCCAGGCTCGCTATGGCGGGGTCTGGGATTCTTCACGGTGATGACGTGGGTGCCGTTGGCGTAGCTCTGGACGCTGGACTCTTCCGCTGTCCCCTCGCAGATGATTAGGTAGTCATCGGAGATGTCCTTGGTCTCGAACACCTCGCCGGTATCGGGGTCTGACACTGTGATGCGGATCATGATGAAGGCTCGGTGTCCACGGTGATGTTTTCGATGTGGACTTCCCCGTTGGCGTTGATCGCCCAGAGGACGACACCGGGCCCGCCAGGGTCAATAGCTACACCCATGTCAATAGGGTCATCGGGGCGGCTCGCTATCGCTATATGCCACAATCCAGGCCAATCATCACCCATCGTTCTCTCCTCCTGAAGGCTCGCTCGGCTTGGCAGTGTCTTCGACATCGGTCCAACGATTGAGCTTTGCCCTGGCGAGATCGGACTTGCCGACCATCAGCAGAGCATGGGCCTCGCGCATGTCGCCGACCATGTCCTCTAGACGCTGCTCCAACTCGATGGCGTCGAGCGCCACTTGGTTGAGTCTGACGGCCAGGGGCTCGGGCTCAGGCTCAGGCTCGTCGCTTGCTTCAGCCTTCATCACTGCTTGCCAGAAGTCGGGGTTATAGCGGTCCTCGATGGTCTTCGTCGGCCAGTCCGGGGGGATCGGCTCGCTCGGTCGGTTCCACTCCCACACGCCGTCATCAGCGAGCCGGAGCCCCGACGCACAGTGGTCGCAGTCCAAAGTGGTCACGCCGGGGACGTCGTCGGGTTGGGGTTCCCGAGAGTTCAGGGAACTGATGCAGCAGCGCATCACCCCTCCTACTCGTAGCTGCGGCATCAGTTCCCTGCTTTCGGCTCGTTGTCCAGCAGATCGGGCACGGGGGCCTTCTGGTAGGCCACATGCCGCCAGCCTGTGGAGCACCGGTAGCCCTCCATGAGCGGGTGAGGTTCG
>JAAETH010000695.1 GCA_024228575.1 Actinomycetes bacterium | reverse complement strand
TCGAGTTCCCTGGCCACGATCGCCGCGTGGCAGCTCGGGCCTCCCTCGCTGACGACGAGCCCCGCGACAATCGGCAGCACCGCGTTGTAGGACGGTGTCGTCGCGGTCGTGATGAGGATGTCGCCCGGCTCGAGGCGGTCGAAGGCGTCACTCGGGCTCCGGGCCACCACAGCGCGCCCGGTGACCGTCCGATTCCCGATGCCGTTCGTCTCGTATCCCTCGTTGAACTTGTCATCGAGGAAGGCCCCGATCGCCATCATCAGCTGCGCCACGGGTGCCGGAAAAACACCTGGATCCGGAGGCGGAGTCGGTTCGCCGTTGAGATGTCGTGGTGCGGTGAGTGTGCACTCCATCTCCCACTTCGAGACGGTCGCACCAACGTCGTAGTCGGTGAGCGGTGAACGGTCCTCGAGCAACGCGAGGATCTGGTCGGATGTGAACGCCCAGATGTCGTCGACCTCTCGAAGGCGGGCGCTCGCTACCAGCCGGCGGCCCGCCTCGCGGTACACCTCGCCGGTGACGCCGCCGAGCCAGCTCGCCAAAATGCCCGAATTGTCGTCGAGCAACATGTGCGCTCGGTGCGCCTCAGCTGCCAGCCGGTCGAACTCGGAGCGCTGGCTCTCGGGTACCTGCTGACGCAGATCGTCGAGCAACTGGGAAACATCGTCGCCAGCCGAGTCCTCCGGACGACTCAACGAGATCGCGCCGAGCACGATGCCCGGATGATCCATGACCCGGTCCGCGTCGAGGGCGTCTTCAGTCGACCACCATCCGTGATGAGCGATGTAATCGTCGAGTGCCTCGGCCGCCTCACTGCTGTGGGCGCGCACCTCGTCGAGGTCCGATGGCGCCGCACCATCGAGCGCGGCGGCGATACGGGCGAGGCGGGCGCGAGCTTCTTCGTGGACCGGTGTGGAGTGCATGACCGCCCATCGAACGGCGGCCTGCGTCAACCCCCACTCGGCGCTCTGGGCCAGCCAACGACCGAGCGGGATACACCCCGCGATCATTTCGAAGTGGCGCCGCAGGCCCTCCCGGGCTACGCCGGTGACGCGGGTCAGGTGTGCAGCGAGTTCGGCGCTGTCGAGTTGCTGCAGATCGGTTCCCTGAAGGTCGAGGATGCGATCGATCCAGGACTGGCGCTCAGCTTCCCACTCTGCCGAGATGTGCAACGCTCGGTTCTCGGCGATGGCCCTTGCGGCGATCTTGGTCCGCTTGCGAAATCCGGGATGCAGGCGCGTGAATACTCTGAGTACCAGGTCGGGTGGCGGTTTCCCAGCGCTGCGCGGGACGTCGTGCAGGAAGACACTGGTGTACGGCCAGCCGTTGATATGGCGAAGCTCGATGTGTGAGAGCGGCACCCCAAGACCGGCGAACGAGGCTCGAAAGCCTTCGGTGAAGCCGCGTTCCATCAGCTGGCGCCCTGGCACCGCGGTCGCCGTTGCCGAGTGAGCGGTCTCGAGGGACCACACGCCATTGTCGGGTGCATCCCATTGGACTGGCTCCCCCGGTGTTGATGGGCTCTCGTCGATGTCCGTCATTCTGTCTCCTCCCCGGAGAATGGATCCTTGCCTTGCGTGATCGCTTCGGTGAGTGTGCGCAACGCCCATGTGACGAGAACGGTGGCACGCTCGAGGTCCAGGCCTGTGGGGGCCGAGTATTCGGTCGTGGGCGCTGATCAGGGGAAACGCGGCCGAGGCTGACCAGACATGTTTCGAATCTTCTACCGCCTGATCGCCATGCTCGCCCGTCTCACCGTCCGCTCTGGTCGTGCCAAGGACCTCGAAGTCATCGTGCTTCGCCACCAACTTGCAGTCCTACGCCGCCAGGTCGACCGACCCGTACTCCTCGACGCCAACCGGGCCCTCCTCGGCGCCATCGCTGCCGCGCTCCCCCGCCCACGACGCCGCGGCTGGATCGTTGCGCCCGAAATGCTGCTGCACTGGCACCGCCGACGCATCGTCCGACATTGGACACATGCCACGCGAGGGCCGGGACGCCCACCAACCTCGATTGAGCTCCGTCGACACGTCCTCCGCCTCGCCGCCGAGAACCCGACCTGGGGCTACCGCCGCATCCACGGCAAATTGGCCGGCCTCGGCCATCGGATCGCTTCGTCGACGGTGTGGCAGATCCTCACCGACAACGGCATCGACCCACCCCGAAAAACCGATCCGATGTCACATGGACCGAGTTCCTGCGCTCCCGGGCAGCGGTCGCGTGTGACTTCTTCACAGTCGACACAGGTTTCCTACGCCGCTACAACGTCGTGTTCTTCATCCACGTGGAGCGCCACAAGGCGTTCTTGAGTCATGCAGTGGTGAGAGGACGCTGCCGTGGGTCCGTCGCAGCAGGTCCATTGAGGCTGAGGGCAGCCTGACCCGCGCGACGGCGGGGCGGGTGGCAGCCAGCTCATCGACACCTTCGACGAGATCCTCCGCACCGAAGGGCTCAAGATCCTCGAGAGCCCAGTCCGCACTCCCGTGGCCTACACGTTCGCGGAGCGATGGATCGGTTCGATCCGCCGAGAGCTTCTCGACCGAACAATCATCTGGAACCGTAAACAGCTCGACCACCTCGTCCGCGACTACATCGGCCACCACAACACCCACCGGGGCCCGACCCGAGACTCCCCCAGCCACCGTCACCGTACTTCGAACCAGCCGATACAACGGACTCATCCACGAATCCAAAAAGGTCGCCTGACCTGCGACGACGGAGTATTCGAGCGGAACAGGTTCAAGCCCGGCGAGCATCCGGTGCAGACGACCGCAATGCAGCGCCCGGAGACGGGCCTGATCACGATGGCGTTTCACCACGAGTCGCATCGCCTTGTTTGCATCGGTGCGGTCGGTGACGACCCTGGTGAGGTCCGAGCGCAGAGCACAAACAGCGACCGCGACAGCGTCGTTGGGGTCGTTCTTGTTAGAACGGCCCGACCCGAGCAGCCGCACTCGAGATGCCAGTGTTGCCGGGACGTCGAGCACAGTTTCGCCTGCTGTGGCGAGCTAACGCGACATCAGATAGCCCAGTCCGTCAGCGGACTCGACCGCCCAGCGCCGAGACTCGAACCGAGCAGCCCACTCGCGCAGCTCGGCTACCTGTTTGCGGGTCGCTCACACCTGGATCCGGTCCAGGACTTGCTCGTCGCCGTCGATGGCCACCGCGGTATGGGACGCCTTGTGAGGATCGATACCAATCATCACATCCATCAGAAACTGCCTTTCGTTCGGTGATAGGGGTTCACCGCGTTGGGCACACCTGATTGCATTGCTGCGACACCTCTTCCGAACCACACCACGGCCAGGCACCGACCGGCCAGCACATCGAAAACGAGCCAACCAACAACGGCAGCAGGCAGCCACTGAGCCGACCGACCGGCACCTCGAACGCTACGACCACAGCCGAAACGCCCACCCCAATCAATAATCAGGCACCCACAGGGGGTTCGCGGGCCGTGGGTTGGTTGATGGCCCGGAAGTGACCGGCTGGGAGGTCACCGCCGAACGCCGATCCACGCAGCCGCAGCTACAGCTCCACGCGACTCGCTGTCGTAGGAACCGCGTAGCTGCTCCTGAATTCTCGGGATGTCGAAGAATTGTGCCTGGCGACCGCCGGCGACCCGTTCGGCGAGGTCGGCACCGGCGCGCTCGACGGCCTCTCGACGGGTGCGCTGGCGCCACTCACTCAGCGCTTCTTCCTGTTTCACGCCGAACCGGACCGCGTCAGGGACGATGCCCTCGAGGGCGGACGCCAGGATCCAGCGCCGGCGCCCCCCCCGGTTCAACATCATCTGGGTGGGGACCCCGAGGGAGAACTCAACGATCCGCTTGTCGAGCAGCGGGTATCGATAGCGAATCCCATGATGGGCGGCCTCGCTCCCCCACTCAACACCGCGGATGCCCAAGTGCCCCCGGTTGAGCAGCATGGCCATGTACTCGTGGGCCTGCTTGGGTCTGGCGGGTTCGTCGGGAAGCGTCGCCCCGGCCAGCACATCACGACCCAGCCAGGACCCATGGGTGAGTGCGTGCTGGCGGCGTTCCTCGAGTGTGCGTTTCGCCGATTCGGCGAAGTTGTGGCCCGGCTTGTGGATGAGCCCGGATGCGAGGGTGCGCCAGCCGTGCCGCTCTCGGAGCACCATGGCTGCCAGGGGGGCCCACCGCCCGGTGCGGGCCAGTTCACGCACGATCAGGCCCCGGCCGCTGAAGGAAGCGAGCTCGTCGCCGCCCCAACCGGAGAGGACGACCGAGACACCGCGTTCCGCTGCGATCCTCATCGGAGCAGCTTCGGAGGCCACCATCCCGCCCGGATCGCGGGTGCGATCCCGGTAGAACTGTTCGATTCGGTCCTTGACGGTGATGGGCGCGTACAGGAGCTCGAGGCCGTACTCGTCGGCGACCGATTCGGCGCGATCGTGCTCCCTTGTGTGGCCGTGCTCGGGGCCCGGCGACCATGACAGGGTGAGCGGATCCGCGGCACCCGCTTCGCGGCGCACCCCGGTGGCGATCGCCGCAATACCCGACGAGTCGAGGCCACCGGAGAGGTGGGCGACGAGGGCCCCCTCGGCCGGGGTCACCTGGGCGATGGCGTCGAACAACAGCTCGCGAAGGGATCCGACGAGGGCGGCCGGGTCCTTGTCGCGGCGAACGGTAACGTCTCGCGGGTCCCAATACCGGGACTCCGTTGTCGCGTGCCGGCCGACTTCGACCCGATAAGCGGGTTTGACCGCCTTGAGGTCGCGAAAGCATGTGGCGCCGAGGGTGTTCCAGTGGTGGGGGTGCCCGGCGAGGAACACGCTTGCCAATACGTCGGTGTCGATGTCCTCGGAGATCCCGTCGGCCTGGAGTGCAACACGAATATCACCCCCGACCACGACACCCTCGGGTGTCTGTCCGTAGACGAGTGGTGTCATCCCGAAATGGTCGCGAACGACTGTGACCGAACCGCCCTCCCACACTGCGAAGGAGAACTGGCCGTTGAGATGTACCGGCGTCGCCGAGCCCCACCTCCGCCATGCCGCGATTATGAGCTGCTGCTGATGGGCTCTGGGGGCGAGACCCAGCACCCCCGCCAGAGAAGAACCCTCGACCAGATCGAGGTCGGCGTACAGCAGATGAGCCCCATCGACTTCCGCCCAGTCCGCCCAGTGCAGCGTGACGGCGGCGAGCGGACCGGCAACGACCGGGTCGCCGGGACGGATCCGAACGGGTCGGGTCAGGACCCGGGCTCCACGAACTCGGCGACCTTACGCTCGATCATGTCGGCCACGAACTCGGCGACCGCGCTCTCAGACTCGTCGCGCTCGACCTCGACCACCTTGGTGAGTACGACCGGCTCGTCGGCCAGTGTCCAGATGCGGGCACCGACGACGTTGGGGCCGTAGTAGGCCCCGCGTCGAGATCCATCATCACGGCCTGATCGCCCAAACCCGAGTGCAGGATCTCCGTTGAGCGCCGGATCCTAGGGCCGAGGGCAACCGTCACATGGGTCTCCTGGTCATCGAGAGCGCCTAATCCACATCACAGGAGCTTGGAGTCCCACGTCATCTTCGTCACCTGACGCTCCAAGAACGAGAACAAACCTAAGAGATTGGTGCGTTGTCAGAAAAATCAGTGTTCTCGACCGTGTAGGTTATTGTGCCGCTAGCTGTCTCGAACGGGGTCGACAGGCTCACGAGCTGGGGCGGTTCCCACTCGCGGCGAACCGTATCCGCAACAAACCGATCGTGCACTGGACAAACCTCCTAGACACCGTGCTCGGACTCTAGCCATTGCAACCGGACCCGGCAAGGGGGCGATGGATTCGCGACATACCGGCCCGCTCGATCTCGAGGACCGCGCAGGCTGCGCTCGTCGGACCTTGACACGGGTCAGCGGGCATGCTTCTGCAACGTGCACTGGTACACCGCCTACGGTCTGACGTTTGGGTCGGACATTCCGCTCCTGTGGGGCTCGGAAATGCGCGCGTGGGTGCTGACCAGGGCCGATGCCGTCATCCTGGCAGATCGTGTTTCGCCTTCTCTACCGATTCCTCGGCGCCCTTGCCCGTCTCGCAGTGCGTTCCGGACGCGCCAAGGACCTCGAGATCATCGTCTTGCGTCACCAGCTCACCGTCCTGCAACGACAGATCGACTGGCCCGAACTCGACGATGATGACCGGAGCCTGCTCGGAGCGGTCGCAGCGGCTCTCCTCCGCCGACTCCGCGACGGCTGGATCGTCACACCGGACACGCTGCTGCGCTGGCACCGCCGACGCATCGCCCGACACTGGACCCAACCTCAGCGTCGCCGGCTGGGTCGGCCTCCGACCTCGATCCAACCAAGTCGCCTGATCGTTGGCCTTGCAGCTGAGAATCCGACCTGGGGACACCGGCACATCCACGGCGAACTCGTCGGCCTCGGCCACAGCATCACGTCCTCGACCGTGTGGCAGATCCTCAAAGACAATGGAATCGATCCTGCACCGAACCGCTCGGCGGTGACCTGGACGGCATTCCTGCGCTCACAGGCAGCCGTCGCGTGTGACTTCTTCACAATCGACACTGCCACGCTACGCCGCTACTACGTCCTGTTCTTCATCGACATCGTGCGC
>JAAETH010000694.1 GCA_024228575.1 Actinomycetes bacterium | reverse complement strand
GGCGAGGGTGTAGAACCCCAACTCGTTCATCTGTTCTGTTGGCATGTCAGTCCGATCCCCCACGCGGCCTCAATCATGCTGCATGCGCCGCAACCGTGTTCAGATCTCGGCATAGATCTCCACGACATTGTTCTCGGGGTCGCCGAAGAAGAGCACCCGATGACCGAAGTCGGCCAGATCCTGAACCGGTTCGAGAAGCTCGATTCCCCGCGCGGCGAGTTGCTCCTCGGCGACCGCGACTTCGCCTGGCGGAACCCTGAACCCAAGATGCACCGACGCACGTGCACGACCGTTTGCCGGCCCGTCATAACTCCTGCTTCGAAGGCGCAGGGCGAGAACGACAGCTCCCGCCTCGAACTCGACGTACCTGCCGCGAACTTCGCGGCGCACCACAAGGCCGAGAACCTCGGCGTAGAACTCACGCATCCGTTCGATGTTCTCGCACAGAAGCACCGTGTAGTCGAGTGTGCGCACCGCTTGAAGGCCCGAGACCTGATCCATGGCCCCAGTCTGGCCTGTGCGCCCTATCGTCGAACACACCCCATCGATGCTGACCGAGAGGACAGAGTCGTGACACTTCACATCGCCATCAACCCACCAGGAACCGATCGAGACCCTCTCGGCTTCGTGCGCGACGCAGAACAACTCGGCGCCGACTCGGTGTGGGTGCCCGAAGCCTGGATGTACGACGCCTTGACACCACTCGGCTACATCGCAGCCATCACTGAGCAAATCCGGCTCGCGGCCGGGGTCGTCCAGCTCGGAGCCCGCTCCCCCGCCATGCTCGCCATGTCGGCGCTGACACTTCAGAACATGTCAGACGGCCGGTTCATCCTCGGCCTGGGAACCAGCGGGCCCCAGGTCATGGAGGGCTGGCACGGCGTGCGTTTCGCCCGGCCACTCACCCGCACGAGCGAAACCATCGACATCGTTCGTGCGATCGCCGCGGGCGAGCGCCTCACCTACCGGGGCGAGATCTACAACCTCCCCCTGCCCGACAGCCAGGGCCGCGCCCTGCGCTCACCGGTCGCTGGAGCCGACATCCCCATCTACCTCGCTTCGATGGGACCGGCCAACCTGCACCTGACCGGTGCCAAATCCAATGGCTGGATCGGCACCGCCTTCCTCCCCGAATCGGCCGACGTATTCATCGACCCCATCCGCGAAGGCGCAGAGGAACACGGCCGCACGCTCGACGACGTCGAACTCACCGTCGCAGTCGGACTCGACTTCACCAACGACATCGAGACCGCCGGGCGCCGCCATGCCGCGGGGTACGCGTTCACCATCGCAGCGATGGGATCGAGCTCGACCAACTTCTACAACCAGGCATTCACGCGACAGGGTTTCGGCGACGCCATCGAACAGGTTCAACACCTCTGGCTCGGCGGCGACCGCGATGCAGCCGGTCGAGCGGTGCCGATCGAAATCGGCCTGCACACCAACCTCATCGGAGACGACACCTCGATCACCGAACGTCTGCGTCGCTATCGCGACGTCGGGATCAACACCTTGCGGGTCAACATCTCGGCCGAGAATCACCACGACCGCCTCGACCATCTCGGCCGGCTTCTCGACCTCGTCGACGCCGTGAACGGCGAACAATCCGAATCGGCGTGAGCCCTTGGTCCGACGTCGTTTCGGCGCTGCCACCGTGGACGAGTTGCGCACTATCGGTCTTGCGCGAGATGATACGCATTCGTCCACCAAGGAAGTCGTGAATGGCATTCGACCTGGTCATCGAGATCCCGAACCAGCCTGGCGCTCTCGAGGAGGTGGCCGCAGCCATCAGCGATGCCGGCGTAAATGTCGCGGCGGCCACCTGCACCGGTCCGGCCGAGACCGCAGAACTACACATCCTGGTACCCCACGCCGAGGCGGCCAAACATGCACTCCAGATAAGCCACCTCGCCGTGACCCGCGAACGTGAGGTGGTCGTGGTCCAGGCTCACGATCGACCGGGAGAACTCGCTGACATGGCCCGAAAGGTCGCCCATGCCGGGATCAACCTCGACCTCGTCTATGTGGCCACGAAGTCACGCGTCGTGTTCGGGTCCGACGATGTCGAGGGGTTGAAGAAGGCACTGGGCCAAACCTGACCGGCCATCATGTCAGCGCCACGCGAGGCGGGTGGCAGCGAGGTCGGCGAGTGCGAAACCGGCGGACTTGAACAACGTGATCTGCTCATCGTTGGCGCGACCCGGATGATCTCCGACGACCAAACCCCGAAGGTCCGACAAGATGTCGGTCTCCGAGATGAGGCCGGCTTCGATGGGACGAGCCAGGTCGCCGGCCTGGGTGGCTCCGGCGACGGTGTCGACGAAGATGTTTGACCGCAAGGCAGCGACATCGTCGGACTCGCGCATGTCCTGGCGAAAGCTCCCCACGAGGTCGAGATGTGCACCTGGTCTCAGCCAATCGCCGAAGACCAGCGGCGAACTCGCTCCGGTGACACACGAGACGATGTCGGCAGTCTCGACACTGGACTGGAGGTCGGCGACCGGCTCGGCTGTCAGACCGAGATCGCGGAGCTGGTTGGCGACCGCTTCGGCCTTCGCCCCGTCCCGCCCCCAGATCTCGATCGACTCGATGGGGCGAGCGCTGGCGTGAGCTTGGGCTATGTTCGGGGCGAGCTGACCGGTGCCGACAACAAGTAGACGCGATGCGTCGCTGCGGGCCAGGTAGCGGGCGGCGAGAGCCGACATTGCGGCGGTGCGCCTCGCCGTGAGTTCATCGCCGTCGAGAACGGCCAGCGCCCTGCCGTTCGCGCCGTCGAAGACCAGAACTGCCGCGTTGATCGTTGGGACATCGCTCCCTGCATTGGCCGGGAAATAGGTCACGACCTTGACAGCGATCAGGTCTCCATCACGCCAACTCGGCATCATCAGGAGAGAACCGGTCGAGCCGTCCAACTGCTCGAGCGGGTGAACGTGTCGTTCTGGCGTTTTCGCCTCGTCTTCTCGAAGCTCCTCGGCGATGGCGTCGATCAGTTGTTTCCAGGGCGTACGCTCGCGGATCTCCGCTGCGTCGAGAGTCTGCATTTCTGGCTCCTTCGGGATGGCGACCCTACCTCAGGTGGGCACGAGCTCGAAGGTGACGGCCAGTTCGACACCGAGCAAGGGCCCTGCCGATGCTGCAGCACCGCGGAGGAACGACTCGGGGTCGAAGTCGGGATCGCCGAGCGCCTCCAGGTAGGTGCGGTGGCACTCGAGCGATTCCACACCCTTCTGGAACGAGCCGGTCACATCGACCGCGTGGGTGGGTGCTGTCGAAGACCCGAACGCGATCCACTGCACACCCGCCCACGGCTCTCCGGCGTCGGCAAACAACCAACGGTTGGCGGCATCGCGCACCGCATCGGGTAGTGCCGCGCCAAGCTCGCGATGATCTATGTGGTTCCAGGGTCCCGTGTCGCCCCAGCGCAGCCGATAGTTCGAGGCAATGATCACGTCCGGGCGGTGACGGCGGATGGCTGCCGCAAGATCTCGTCGAAGTTCTATGCCGTTGACCAACAATCCATCGGCGTGGTCGAGAAACTCGACTGTCGAGACTCCTACGACCGCCGCGCTGTCTTGCTGCTCGCGAGTCCGCAGCGGAGCCGCCTGCTCGGGCGGTATCGAGTCGATACCCGCCTCACCTCTGGTCGCCAACACGTACCGAACATCCTTGCCCTGGTCGGTCCAACGTGCGATGGCAGCCGCGGCGCCGTATTCGAGGTCGTCTGGGTGAGCTACCACTGCAATCGCCCGCTGCCAGTTCTCGGGTAGGGGGTACACCGGATGGTCCATGCGACCCGACGATATGGCACGCGATCAGACGACGTCGACCCGTGGTGGCGGTTCGGGTCCCTCACCGCCGGCTTCTGAGGCGGATCAGATCCGGCGGTCGGCGTCTTCCCAGAATTGGTCGCGCAACTTGCGCTTCAGAACCTTGCCTGTGCCGGTTCTCGGCAGGGCGTCGGCAAAGTCGAAGGACCGCGGGCACTTGTAGTGGGCCAGGTTCTCGCGGCAGTGCGACGCGAGGGTCGAGATGAGAACATCGTCGGCGGCGACGCCCTCGTTCGGGACCACAATCGCCTTGACCTCCTCGCCGTACTCGTCATTGGGCACCCCGATGACGGCGACGTCGCCGACGAGCGGGTGGCCACCGAGCACTCCCTCGATCTCGGCCGGGTAGATGTTGACTCCACCGGAGATGATCATGTCGATCTTGCGGTCGCTCAGCCACAGATATCCATCGTCGTCGAGGTAGCCGACGTCGCCGGTGGTGAACACCCCGGGCTCGAGATGTGCTTCGTCGGTCTTGGCGGGTGCGTTGTGGTACTCAAAATCCATCCCCATCGCACTGCGGAAGTACAGGGTCCCCTCCTGATTCGCGCCGAGGATCTGGTCGTCGTCGCCCACCACCAGAATCTCCATGTTGACGAGCGGTGGCCCGACCGAACCTCCCTTGGCCAGCCACTGCTCGCTGCTGCAGAGGGTCACGATGGCACCCTCGGTCGACCCGTAGTACTCGGTGATCCTGGGTCCCCACCAGTCGATCAAGGAGCTCTTCACCGCCGGCGGGCACGGTGCAGCGCCGTGCAGCACCACATCGATGGAGGACCCGTCGAAGCCGCTCTTCACCTCGTCGGGAAGATCGACCAGACGTTTCATCTGTGTGGGCACCAGGTGCATGTTGGTGGCCGAGTACTTATCGATAAGCTCGAGCACCCCTGCGCTGTCGTACTTGTGCTGCATGACCGTGGCCGATCCGCCGATCATGGGCAGGAACGAGAACGCCCACTGGGCCGAGTGATACACCGGGCCGCACAACGCCGTGACCCCTGGAACGGTCACCATCTCGCCGAAGCTCGCCGCGACCAGCTGATAGATCTCGGGTGTCGTCCCCGGCGGGAGGAGGGTCATCGACCCTCGCACTCCCTTCGGGTGGCCAGTAGTGCCAGAGGTGTAGAACATCGGGCCACCGAACGTCTGGTCATCGGGTTCGGACGGACTGCCTTCGTCGACGAAGGCGTCGAAGTTCCTGAACCTGCCCTCCGATGGCACATCCACGACGAGCGCAGTCTCGACGGCGCTGCATTGGGGGTCGTCCAGAGCCTTCGCGACCTCGTCGACATAACGGAAGTCGGTCAGCACTAGCTTCGCCCCACAGTCGCCGAGGATGTAGGCGATCTCGGGTCCGACCAGGTGCCAGTTGATCGGCACGAATGTTGCCCCGGTCTGGGCACATGCCAGGGCCATGACGAACCACTGGCTGCAGTTCCCGCACAAGATCGCGACCGTGTCCCCCTCCATGATCCCGGCGCCCCGCAACGAGTTGATACACCGGTTGATCCGTTCATCGAGCTCGGCGAACGTCATCTCCGCGACGTCGTCGACCAGAGCGATCTCGTCGCCGCGTTCGGCTGCGAACCCCTTCATCAATACGGACACAGCGACAACTCCCTCTTCGGCGGCTTTGGATCAGCCTTGCACAACACTGGCAACGCCGGGCCCAGCACCGGTCACACACGAGTACGCTCGTGGCGTCATGCACCCCGTTCGATCCGATGTGCCGCACCCACGATGAGGGCCGACGAGTACACCAGCTACGACGCAACCGGCCTGGCCGAGCTGATCGCTGCCGGTGAGGTCTCACCACGTTCGGTCTGCGAGGTGGCGATCGCCATCATCGAGGCTCACAACCAGCGCATCAATGCAGTCGTCGAGACCTGCTTCGACGAGGCCCTGGCATCGATCGACACATCACCTGTAGGACCACTGCGTGGGGTGCCCTGGTTGGTCAAGGACTTCAACACCTCCGTTGCCGGATTGCACGACACCAACGGCAGCCGAGCGCTTCGCCACGTCGTGGCTCCCACGGATCGAGAACTCCTCACCCGCCATCGTCAGGCCGGACTCGTCGTGCTCGGCAAGACCAACACGCCCGAGTTCGGGATGAACGTGTGTACCAACCCCTCGCTCTTCGGCCCCACACATCATCCCGGCGGCTCGGACCGCAGTGTCGGCGGATCCTCGGGGGGAAGTGCAGCAGCGGTGTCTGTCGGGATGGTGCCAGCCGCACACGCCACCGACAGCGGCGGGTCCATCCGCATCCCGGCGTCGAACTGTGGCCTGTTCGGCCTGAAACCGAGCCGGAACCGAGTACCGCTGGGCAACGACGCGTCCGAGGGGCTCGGGGGGCTGAGCACATGCCATGCCGTGACCAACACCGTGCGCGACTCTGCTCTGCTGCTCGACCTCACCCATGGCCCTCTACGCGGTGACCCATACGGTCCTCCAGGCCCGCTCGGGCGGTTCCGTGACGCGGTGAACGCCAACCCCGGTCGGCTGCGCGTGGGTGTCATCACCTCAGGATTTGCCGGAGAGGTAGTTCACTCCGACTGCATCGCTGCCGCGGAGACAGCCGCGAGTTTGCTCGAAGGAATGGGCCACCTCGTCGAGCCGGTCGAGGCACCCATCGATGGCGACGCGTTGCGAACGGCGCTCGATGTGATCTTCAGCACCAACATCGCCATGGTCGCTGCCGCCCTGCCCGCGACCACATCGGCCGACGACCTCGAACCCGCCACCCGCGGGGCGATCGAACGGGCCCAAACCTTGTCGGCAGCCGACTACGCACGGGCGCTACACATCGCTCGGCAGATCGGCGCGCAACTGGGAGTGTTCTTCGACGACCACGACCTCTTGCTCACACCCACCCTCGCCCACCCGGCGCGTCCGATCGGCCACCACGACCCCGAGACCGCCGTCTGGTCGGACTATCTCGACCGCATGTTGGCCGACATTGC
>JAAETH010000693.1 GCA_024228575.1 Actinomycetes bacterium | reverse complement strand
GCCCTCATGGCCCACTTCACCGTCATGGTCAAGAACCAGGCCCAGATATTCCCCTCAGGCCCTCCCGTCGTCGAGCGAGCCATCGGTGAGACCCTGAACAAGGAGGAGCTCGGCGGCTCCCATATGCATGTTCACACCAGCGGCCAGGTCGACAATGAAGCCGAAGACGAAGACGACGCCTTCGACCAGATCCGTCAGTTCCTGTCCTATGTCCCCACCACCACCAACGACGTCGCTCCCAGGGTCGAGACCGGCGATCCTCCCGATCGGCGCCCGGAGGAACTGCTCAGCATCATCCCTGAGAATCGCCGCCGAGGCTACGACGCCCGGGCCCTGATCCGCCTCGTTGTCGACAATGGTGACTTCTTCGAGATGCGCCGCCACTATGCCGGCGCCATCATCACCGGGTTCGCCCGTCTCGATGGCTACAGCGTCGGCGTCATTTCTAGCGACCCCATGAAGCTGGCAGGGGCCATGGACGGTGATGGGGCCGACAAGTACGCCCACTTCGTTGACATGTGCGATGCCTTCAACCTGCCCGTCGTCATCCTCTTGGATATGCCGGGCTTCATGCTCGGCAGCGATGCCGAACGCAAGGCAACCATGCGGCGGGGGGTCCGAGCCCTCATCGCCTCAGCCGAAGCCCAGGTACCCAAGGTCGAGTTCAATGTCCGCAAGTCCTATGGGGTGGC
>JAAETH010000692.1 GCA_024228575.1 Actinomycetes bacterium | reverse complement strand
GAGGCACAACTGCTTCCAGAGCTGCTGCTGGCCTTGAAACGGGCCGTCGATTCTGACCCTACGCCGGGACGATTCCTGCTGACTGGCTCGAGTCGGCTGCGCCGGGACACGCTCGGAGGCTCCGACGCACTCGCCGGCCGCGCAGTGCGGATCCAGCTACACCCCATGACCCTGGGCGAAGCGGCCGGTGCGCCCGTTTCAATCGTGGAGTCCCTTCTGCACGGCGATCCAACCGACTGGAACCCCGGCCAGCTTTCACGGGTCGAAATCCTCGATGCCACCAGCCGTGGAGGACTGCCCGGCGGACTGGGACTGTCCGACGAAGCGTTCCGAGACCGGTTCGACTCCTACCCCGACCGGGCATTGGGCCCGCAGGTGGTGGGGAACCGGCGATACACCGCGGTCGTACGCATCCTGCACCACATCTTGACGGAATCGCCCGTCCCAGAGAACGCGACCGACCTGGCGCGAACACTCGGGGTTTCGCGTGACACCGTTCTCTCGTACCTCGAGGCCATCGAGGAGTCGTTCCTGATGTGGCGTCTTCGCGGCCTCACGGGCCTCGACACGGCCGGCGAGCTGGCAAGAGCGCGACTCATGGCCTTCGACACAGGCATCGGTGCCGCCATCGGCGGAGGCGCAGTGCCCGAGGCGAAGGCCGGCCGCGCAGTCGAGACGCTGGTAGCGAACGAGTTACGAGCACAGGCGTCCTGGTCGACCCGAACCGCAGGGGTCGCAGCTCACCACTGGCGCTTCAAGAACCGAGCCGAAGTCGACCTCGTCCTGCGCGACACCGACGGGACGCTCGCCGCCATCGAGATCAAGCTCTCCTCCAGACCCGACCCGAAGCACACCCGTTGGCTATCTGCCTTCCGCAGGCGCTACGACGGCAAAGCACCGGCAATCCGCTCCTACGTCTTCTACACCGGCACCCGTGTCGTGCCGTTCGAGGACCACTGGTTCGTCCCAATAGGGGCGCTGCTCGGCATCTGACACGACCGGCAGCAAGCCGGTTGGGCCATCGATCGCATCCATTCGAGCGCTTCGTCGAAGACCTGTTCGGTGGTTCGCTGCTCGAGGGGGTCGTCGTCGCTGAGTCCCACCTCGGCGCGGAGCTGGCGAAAGAGGATCGTGCAGTAGAAGTTCTGGGTCGGCAGCGGACGGCGACGCATCGCAGTCAAGCCCCTTGAGCGGTGTCTTCAGCACCTCTTCGAAACCGACTCGAATCCGGTGGCTTCGATAACGGTGCGCAAGTACTCGACCTCGTTTTCGAACCTGAACGTGTTCCGGGGGCGCTCGCTCTGGCCGACCCCGGCCTGTCGTAGCGAACCACGGTGTGATTCTGGGCTAGTTGCTCGATGAACGAGCGCCAGGAGGGCTCCTGCCAATCGAGTTCCACGTCGCTGACCCACCACGCTGGAAGCACCAGCGGCGGACCGGATCCGACGACCGCATACGCGATGCGAGAACCATCGGGAGCACCGCATTGGTCCACCTTCTGCACGGCCCGAGGATTTCACATCGAAGTCCCCTGCGCTTCGGCAACACGGCAACACGGCAACAGGGCAACACGGTCTCAGCAGTCGACGGCGAAGGCGAGTGCGCTGCAGACCTGCTCCATACGGATCGGTGACGACCCAGTGATCCGTTCGACAAGCAAGGTCTTGCTCACGGTGGGGATGTCGCGAGTCACCCGCGTAGCCGGAGCTGCGACGACCGACCCGAGTACATCGATGACTACGGTGCGGGTCAGGACCAGGTACTGACGAGGTTTCGTCTCGGGTGCTTCGTACCACGAGACCTCGCCACGGGTCACCAAGACAGACCCCGTGCGGCTTCCTCGTCATCGAGTCGCCTCGCGACCTCCAGCGCTGTCGCCGCCTCGCTCGCCTCTACCTCTTCCCGCTCGTCCGATCCGCTCTGGGGTTCGTGACGGTATCCATCGATGTAGCGGCGTTCCTTCGCTTCGACACCACGTTCGGCAAGGAACTCTCGAACGGCCGTCCTGATCAACTCCGGCCGTGACGTGCCCGCCAGAGCAGCCCGCGATCGAGCCGTTCGACCAGTTCGTCGGTCAATTGCACGAGGGTCTGAGCGCGGACGATATGGCAATCACATGCACATGGTCGCCTCGTAGCAGCGGCGATGGTTGTCGAGGGAATGACCATCCGCGACGGCGAGACCTTCGAACCGATCAGCACGATCGCTCTCCCATCGATGTCCGTCGAAGACCGGAACGGCGCTGCCCTCGTCTTCTCGCCGGAGAAGTCGGTGCTACTGACGAACATCCATGGCAGTGGCCGCCTGTTCGATGTCGCTACGGGCGAACAGATCGGCGTTCCATTCCCAGACGACATCGGCAATTCGGGCGTCAACTGGGGTGAGGTGCCCCAGCTCGCCACAGTCAACGAGTACGCCATCCTGCTCTGGAATCTGGACATGAGCACCTGGCCCGACATCGCCTGCTCGTTCGCCAGGTCCAACATGACCCATCTCGAGTGGGAACGGTGGGGACCGCGAGACGAGGCATAGCGGGCACACCGTCCCACCCCCTGTCCATGGTGTTGGGGTCGCGTGGTTCGTGGCAGGTGCGGTCGAATCGGACCGGTTCAGACCATGAACTCGTTCACTATATTTTGTATGGTTCAATGTCGGCATCGATCATTTGTTCTGGTACAGTTGACGCATGGGGCAGGTGGTCAATCCGGAGCTGATCGAGGCGCTCGAAATGGTGTCAGCCGGCATCGACGCGCTGAGCGACGCGGGACTCTCCGCAACCGACAGCCGTGAGGCTTCGAGCATGTTCGAGCGCATCGAAGGCCTGGTCCGGCGCCTGACGGCAGCGCAAGTAGATCTGCTCGCCGATGCCGACGCGCGCAGCCTCCATTCACAGGACCTGGCCCTGTCGGCCAAGGTGTTCATGCGCCACCACGCCAAGCTCTCGGCGGCCGAAGCAACCGCACGCAACAACCTCATGCGGGCCCTGCGAGATCTGCCCGCCATCGCAGAGGCCTACCGCCAAGGGCTCATCGCGGAGGCCAATGCGCGCCGTGTGGCATCGACGTGGTCCAACGAACGGGTCCGCAATCAGCTCATCGCCGACGAACACAAGGTGATGCGCAAGGCCGCCATCATGAACCATCCCCACTTCTGTCGACACATGGCCGGCTGGGAGCGCCTCGCCGACGAAGACGGCGCCGAGCGCGATGACCAGACAACCCACGACAAGCGCAAAGCTTCGATCATCCAGAACTTCGACAAGGGCTTCAGCATCGAAGGGAGCTGCGGCCAGCTGCAAGGGGCGATGATCACCGAGATCTGGAAACAGTTCACCGACGCCGAGTTCAAGCTCGACTGGGCCAAGGCGGTCGAGAAGTTCGGAGAAGGCAACGTCACCAAGGACATGCTCGAACGCACCGACGCCCAGCGCCGCATGGATGCCCTGGCCACCATCTTCGACCAGGCCGCATCGACCGAACCCGGCGGCACCGGGCCGGGCTTCGTGCTCAACATCGTCATGGACTGGCACACCTACCAACGAGAACTCGCCCGACTCGCCGGCCACCCCGTCGCCCCCCAGGACCCAAACCGGGCCGACTACCGCTGCGAGACCCTCGACGGCGCCCCACTCAGCCCCACCGAGGTCGCATCCCACAGCCTCCTGGCCCACGTCCGCAGAGTCGTCATCGGAGCAGACAACGTCACCATCAACATGGGACGCAACAATCGGCTATTCACCGGACCGGCCGCCATCGCTGCCAAGATCGGATCGAACGACTGCTACTGGCCCAGTTGCTGGGCTCGGGCCACCGATTGCCAGATCGACCACCTCGAGCCATACAACGGCACACGAAACGGCCGCACCGACCAGGACAACTCCGGACCCCTCTGCGCCAAACACAATCGACTCAAGCAAACCCACAGCTTCACCACCTGGCGCGACAACACCGGCCAATGGCACGTACGAAGACCCGACGGCACCGAACTCGACCCCTGAGTCGTGGCATGATGTCGGTGTGGGGACGTTGAGCAGCCATCGGGGACGGTGACATTTCTGTTCACCGACATCGTGGGCCACAGCTCGCCATAAGACTCACATCCCGAGGCGATGGGTCAGGCACTAGCGCTACACGTTCGCGTGATGCGACAGCTCATCGAGTCCCGCCGTGGCTACGTGTTCACCACGGCGGGTGATGCTTTCAGTGCGGCGTTCGCCAGGGTCGACGACGGTGTGACGGCAGCAATCGAAGCCCAGACCACCCTGACGACGAGCGAGTGGCCCGCAGGCTGCGAGCTGCGGGTTCGAATGGGACTCCACACCGGCGAGGCAGAAGAACGCGACGGCGACTACTTCGGTCCGGCGATGATCCGCGCTGCGCGGCTGATGTCTCTTGGGCATGGCGGCCAGGTCCTCGTGTCGAGCTCCGCGGCCACGGTCGCGAGTGTGGTTCGTTCCGCTGGCCCAGGTGACCGACGGAGCTGCGGCCCGCGTACGGGGACTGGGCCTGTCGGGGCTCGCAGCAGCAGCTGTTCTGCAGAGCCCGGGTGTTCGCCGGTGGGTTCACCCTCGAATCGGCCCAGGCCGTCCTCTCCGAGACCGAGGGCACCAACGTGTCCGGAACCGATCCGGATCCTGCAATCAAACGTCTGCGCTCAGAGCTCGACAACCTCAGAGAAGCCTTCCGGATCGCGATGGACACACCAGCACACGGGCTGGCCACGAGGCTCATCGCCCACCTCCGCGACTTGGCACAGCTTGCCGTGGTCGACGATCCAAGAGTGTGGGCCACCGAGCTCTTGCCGTTCGTTTCACCCGAGCGCCCTCTCTTCAGCGACATCTGCGCCCTGGTCATAGAAGGTGCACTCGCCAAAGGCGACACGACCCTGTCGTTCCATCTGGGCGAGATGATCGAGACGATGGCCGAAAGCGGATCCGCTCACCTTTCCACAATCGGCCTGAACAGTGCGGGCGACCAGTTCTGGTTCAGCAATCAGGCCGAGCCTCATCTGCCTCGGCCTCTTGTCGCCGGCAGGCGCCCGAGCGCCCGCTAGACCGCAAGCCGCGGGTTGGGGATCTCGGCTACCACTTGGCGGACACGACCCACCTCTGGACCCCACGCGCTGACCTCGACCTCCTCGGCCCGGCGGGCGTAGCAGTCGGCATGGCTGTCGCGAACGCGACCGGTTTAGCCCCTCTCGCCGAGCCGTTCGCGACCGAACGCCCTGGTCGTATCGAGCAGTTGGCAGCGGCGACCGATCCACTCACCGTCGGAGGTGGTCACCATCGACTTGTCCACGAGCCACTCGAGACGGTCGACGACATCGAGCTCGTCGATCTGCTTGCCATCGGAACAGATGGCCTCCACAACCGCCAGGGTGAACCCTCCGAGAAACACGCTCAATCGATCGAACAACACCTGCTCTCGAGGGTGGCAGACACCCTGGCCTCGAACAGAGCGAGCCCATCTGCGAGCGCATCGACCGAGCGAGCGATCGCAGACGGCGCCGAGAGAACCTCGCGGCTCGTGGCAATGATCGTCAGCTGGGGACAACGGG
>JAAETH010000691.1 GCA_024228575.1 Actinomycetes bacterium | reverse complement strand
GTCGACGACGTGTGGGCCGACCTCATGGACATCTTCGACTTCGACGATGTCCCCGCCAAAAAGCGCGAGTTTCATCGCGATGGAATGGAGATCGAGTATCGCTTTGTGCTGGATAGGTTCGTGGCGTTTGGTGTCGTGTCGATCGATGGCGAGACCAAGACACCAGACGAGTACGGCGGGGTCGACCGAAGCGGCGGCGTGCTGGGGCTGACCGATCTGGGCACATACCTGGTCAACCGAACCGTCTCGACGTTCATGGACGCACCCGTGGTGGGCACCCACACCGGGGGCGACGCTGCTGGGCTCCTGAAGGCCGCTGCCGACATGGCCGAACCCAACGCCCTCGCCGAGGTCGAGGCCTGGATCGCCTCCCGTGAGGATGGGGTTACCCAACTCGTCGAAGCGATGGCCGGGGCCGATGAAACCGGCCGCAGCCTGGCGTACCACGCCCTGGTGCGGCGCGGGCCCGACGGGGTGCCACCGGACGCGTTCGCGGGACATCCCGATCTCTGGCCCTACGGTCGCATGCTGCGGGTCGACCTGTTGGTGGCCTCGCCAGAGGAGATGGACGTCGCCGACAACGCCGACATGTTCGTCTCGATCATGTCGGCCGTGGTGTCGACCTGGGGAGCCGAGGCCGCGGTGCACGGCTGGGTCAACGGCCTCGCCGCCACGCTCGGTCCCGTGGCCATGATGAACATGGTCTGGCGGGTGGACCGGCCTGAAACCGAAGACGTGTTGAACGCCATCGGCGAACTGCGCGAAGACAAGGCGCTGGCGAAGGCCGCTCGCAAGGCCCTGTTCAAGTACCGCTCCGCCTAGACCCTCGAAAGGGCACCGGCTACGGGGTCGACGAGTGAATTCGTTGCAACGAGTTCGACGGTCGTGTGCATCTTGGCGGGTGTGATCAGGCTCGCACCTCGACGAACGAGCCATTCCCAAGCGGTGTGGTGTTCGCGACGCCACAAGTTTGTCCAGGTCTCGCCGAGGGTCCCGGGAGCGGGCGAGCGCGGTGAAGAAGCTCGGCTACGCCGAACTTCGCAGCGACAGCCGGCGCTACGTCGACGAGACGGCCCGATCCAACTCAACCCGAACATGATCATGTACGTGGGCCGGGGTCAGAGCTTGTGGATGGTGAGGCGGTCGTCGGCCATGACCTCGGCGGCCTGGGTTGCGACCTGTGTGTGGTGGGTGAACAGGAGCACCTGGGTGGTGTCGGCCAGGTGGTCGAGCACGCCGAGGCCGGCCTTGGTCCGCTCGTCGTCGAAGTGGACGAAGAGGTCGTCAAGCACCAGAGGGATGGGACCCCGACGGGCCATGAACTGTTCGAGAGCTGCGAGGCGCAGGGCCAGGTAGAGCTGGTCCCTCGTGCCGGTGCTGAGGGCGCCGATCTCGAGGAGCCGGTCGTTGGCCTTGCGAGCGAGCAGGAGTGGGTTGCCCCTGTCGTCGGTGTCGGTGTCGAGGCCGGCATAACGCCCGATGGTCAGGTCCCCGAACAGCTCGCGGGAGCGCTGTAGCAGCGGTCCCTGGTTCTCATCGCGGTAGCGGGCCACCTGCTCCTCCAGCAGGCGTTTGGCCAGGACGGTGCGGACGTACTCTTCGGCGTGGTCGACAACCTCTGCCAGGCTCTGTTGTGCCCGGGTCATCTGGTCGGCGGCCGCACCAGATGAGTCGATCTGGGCCCGCTGGTTCTTCAACTCGCCGACGGCGATCTGCTTCTGTTCCAGAGACCGGTCGAGGACCTCCAACTCGATGTCGAGCTGCTCTATCTCGGGCTCGATCTCGACTCCGTCCAGTTCGGCGGCCTCGGCTTCGATCTTGGCCACCGGCTTGCCGGCCTGGTTCTGGAGGCTTTCCTCGACAGTACGAATCCGGTCGGACAGAGTTGTGAGGTCTTCGCTACGGGTGATGGTGGTAGCGAGCTCGGCCTCATCGGCCAGCCCGGCCGAACCGACCAGTTCACCGATCGTCGCCTCGGCGTCGGCTACCTCCTGGCCGGCCTCGGCGGCGGCCAGCTCCTGGGTCTCTCGTTCCTCGGTGGTGGTGGTGTGTTTGGTGGCCTCTGCCCTGGCCGAGGCCAGCCGGCGCGCCAGCATCTTCACCGCCGAGGCGGGGTCGGCGTCGGCGAGGTCGTCGTCGACATGCAGGGCCTCGCGGACCGCGGCCACCCCGTCGGTGAACTGCTTGCTGCGTTCCTTGATGCCGAAGATCCGGCGTTCGAGGTCGTCGTGCTCCTTGCCCTTGGCGTCGATCGCGGTCAGGGCGCCGAGAACGGCTTTGGCCTCGCTGGTCGACGCCTCGGCGGTGAGGCCGATGGCCGTGACCGCACCGGCCCACTCGGTGGTCCAGTCATCGAGTGCGTCTTCGGTCGCGGTGAGCGCTTCGCTGCGTCGGATGACCAGGGCCTCGGTCTCGCTGACGGCATCGGTGGCGGTGCGGAAGCGTTGCGCGGATGTTGTGGCGTCGGCGGCGAGCTGGTCGGCATGGTCGAGCAGGCCCTGAAGTGACAGCGCTGCGTCGGCGGTAGCGCCGCTGGCGGTCAGCGTCGCCGTGAGGTCGGTCCGGTGGCGGGTGATGGTGGTGTCGAGGTCTGCGATCCGGCCGTCGAGACCTCGGGCCTCCTCGCTTTGTTGGGCGCATGACCGGAACTCGTCCCGCCAGGTCTCCATCTCGGCCGGATCGCCCGCCGTGACCCCGAGGGGCTTCCAGAGAGCGGCCCATTCGGACGCCGCAATATCGTGCTCGGCCACCAGGGTCTCGCGTTCGGACCGGTATTCGGCAACCTCGGCTTCGAGAGTGGCGATTTGGGATTCGAGCGACACACGCCGTTCGACGGCTTCGGCCTCGCGGCGGAGGCGGTCGGCAACCTCGTCGGAATCGGCAACCGCTGACTCGTAGGCATCGGAAAGGGGTCGTCCTGCGCCCCAGGTGTTGATGGCCTCTTCCTCTTGAGCGCCGTCGAGCCAGGCGCCTCTGATGAGGTTCCATCCCGCGTCTCGGTGGGCTCGGGAGTCGGCGAGATCGTCGGTGGTGGGGGGCTCGTCGCTTCGCAACAGCTGGGCCAGTTCAGCGGTGACTTCGACCAGCCGGGCCTCGCCGGAGTCGATCTTCTCGCCGATGCTGGTGATCGCGGCGCTGCTGGTATTGGCTTCGGCGCGGGTGCGACGGATGAGATCGAGCGAGGGGACAACGACAGCATCGACGGCCCGGGAATCGACAGAGGTGAGTCCGAGGGTGGCCAGCCGACCGGTCAGTTCGGCAACGAGGTCGGCCAGTTCGCGGGCGGTCTCGGTGCGTGTGGCCTCGAGGTCGCCGGCCTTGCGGATGCGGGCGGTGACGTCGGTGAGCGCGGCCACGTCGGCCGGTTCGTCGAGCTTGGCAAGTTCGGCTTGTCGCGCTGCGAGAGTTGTTGCCGTCTCGCCCGCCGCCTCGGCGGCGTGTCTCTTGTCGGCGTCGAGGGTGGTGTGTTCGGCCGCCAGACGACTGATGCGTTCCTCCTGGTCGACGGTCAGTGTCGATCGGCCGTGGTCGTCGAGCGGGCGGTGAGCCGGCAGCTTGTTGCGGAGCTGTTGCAGCTCGCGCCCGAGGTTTGCCGCCCTGACCTTGAGGCCGGGCAGGTCTTCCTCGTTCTGGTCGTAGCCACCGGTTTGGCGGGTGAGTCTCTCGATCTTCTCCTGCTGGTCGAGCAACACGGTGTCGATCTCCAGATCGGCGAGCTTCTCGTCGAGCCGTGCGATTGCTGCATCCGCTGTCCGTCTGGCCGATTCGCCCTCGTGTCGGCGGGTCTTGGCCTCGTCGAGTTGGGTCCGCATCCCCACATCGACGACGGGGCCCTCCGCTTCCAGCCTGGCCCTGGTGGCCACGTGATCGGCCATGGCCACGAGCAGTGGGCGGGCGGCCCGAGCTTGCTGGAGCAGTGTCTTTCGGCGGGCAAGGTCGCGCCGCTCGTCTGCGGTGGACTGGTGATCGTTCTGGGCGGCTGCGAGCTCCTTGTCGAGGCCCAGCACCACGGCTGCGCTCATCGAGAGGGTCTTGGCCTCGGAGGTGGCCTGTTTGTAGTCCTTCAAGGCGGCGTTGAGCAGTGGCTTTGTCGCAGAGCTCTTGAAGAGTGCGCTGGCTCGCTCGTCGAGTCGGCGCAACACCGCGGTGAGGTCGGTGGTGCCCCTGCTGGCGCTGAACAGTGCTCGGCCGACCTCACCATCGCTGTCGAGGAGGGCTTCGCCTCCTGCGACGATCTCCTCGTGGCCGATGGCGAACAGGCTGGCGAAGACATCCCTTGCCACGTCGTGCAGGAGTCTTGCCAGCCTGGCCTCGTCGATGACATCGCCGCCGGGAGTCTGGAGGGTGCCGGACTGCCTCTTCACCCTGATGATCTCGAGGGTCTCGCCCTCGTCGTCGGCCAGCAGCGCACCGAGGCGTAGGTCGCGCATCTCGTGGAGGAAAGCGTGGGGTGTTCGCACGGGGATGCCGTAGAGCAGTTGCTCAATCGCAGCCATCGCCGTGGTCTTGCCGGCCTCGTTGTGGCCCAGAACCAGATGGGTGCCCGGTGCCGACAGGTCGAGGCTGACATCGGTGAACGGTCCGAAGCGGGTGAGGTCGAGCCGGTGGATTCTCATGCCCGCTCCTCGGCGAGCAGCGCCACCACGAGTTCGAGGCTCGCATCGAGTTGTTCGGCCAGCTGCTCGGCGGTGCCGATCCTGGTGGGGTCGACGGGTGACCCCTCGGCCGTGCGGGCGTCGGCGCCCAGCTTCTTGGTCAGGTCGGCGAAGGCACCTTCGTATGTCGCGAGGGCTGCGGGGTCGTGGCGCAGTGTTTCGATGTGTTTGGCGAGCGCGCCGATGGCGTCGTCGTCGCGGGTAGCGGCCAGATCGACAGGTCGGTTGGTGGACACCTTCACCTTCTCGACCCAGAGCCTGCCGCCCAAGTTGGCCAGCGAACGGATATCGGCCTCGAAGTCGTGGCGGTTGGCCCAGAGACCCTCGTGCGCCGGGCTCGATCCGGTGATTTCGACCCGTACTGCGCCGAGGCGGCCGTCTGCGCCGGTGGCAATCGCCGAGAAGCGCTCGGCCACGGCCGAATGAACATCGTCGGTCGAAACACAATGGGTCGCGTCGACGGCGCAGATGTCCCAGCGGACGTCGTCGAGCACCAGGTGTTCGACCGCGGCCACCACACCTGCTTCGACGGTGAGCAGGGTGGCCCCCTTGGGGCCGGTCTCGCGGGCGTGGCGGCCCTGAGTGTTGCCGGGGAACACGATCCACGGGTCGTCGTGGACGACCTCTCGGCTGTGGACATGTCCGAGTGCCCAGTACTGATAACCCTTGGCCCGAAGGGCCTCCACGGAAGTGGGGGCATAGTTCGTGTGACCCGGCCGGCCGTTGAGGCTGGTGTGTAGGAGTCCGATGGAGAACAGTTTGGGATCGCCGTCGGGGTAGGCCTCGGTGAGGTCGACCATGACATCTCGGGTGGCGTAGCCCTGACCGATCACCTCCACCTCGAGTTCGTCGAAGGTGATGGTTTGGGGCTTGGAGGTGGACAGCTGGGTGACGTTGGGCGGCAAATGGAGATTCCGGCTGATCTGGGACTGGGCGTCGTGGTTGCCGGTCACGCTCACCACAGGGACACCCGCCTCGTGAAGCCGACCCAGCTGCTCGTTCCAGAACAGGCCAGTGCTGTAGTCGGGCCAGTCGCCGTCGAAGATGTCGCCGGCCAACACGACGAGGCACACCTCGTGATCGAGGGCGGTCTGGACGAGGTTCTCGGCGGCGCGACGGGTGGCCCCGCGGATCTCCTCAGCGGGAGCGCCCTCGTACGCGGTCAGTCCGCCGAGGGGGCTGTCGATGTGTAGATCGGCGGCGTGCAAGATCTTCACGGCATGGCTCGCTCTCGGTGTTCAGACTTCATGACTTGCCCGGCTGGCGATCTCGAAACATCGAGTGAGACTACAAAAGGCGTGTGACAGCCACGATGGAATGGCTGCCATGCCTAGTGCTTCCACAATCGGGCGCCGAGACCAGAAGCCCGCGCAACGGGGTTGTCGATCGCTCGGCGCAGTGCCGCATCGGTGGCCACGACGGTCACCTTCTCCTTGCCGCGGGTGATGCCGGTGTAGAGCAGTTCGCGGGTGAGAACCCGCGAACGTTCGTGGGGGAGCGACACGACGGCGTGGGCGAACTCCGAGCCCTGGCTCTTGTGGATGGTCATCGCCCACCAGGTCTCCACGGCGGCGAGCTGGGACGGAAGGACAAGGCGTATTCCTTCGGGGCCTGACATGGCCACGACCGTGCGGTCGTCGTCCTGGATGACGATGCCGGTATCGCCGTTGAACACTCCTGTGATGTAGTCGTTGCGGGTGATGATGACCGGGCGGCCGATGTAGTAGCCCCGGTCGGTCGAGAGACCCTGGACAAGCTTCGGGAGTTGACGTTCGAGATGGTCGCGCCACGCGTAGGAGCCCAGCGGGCCGAATCGCGTCCCACAGAGGACCTTGAGATCTGTGGCCCGATCGAGGGCATCGCCGGCCTGGCCCTCGTGGGCGGCCTCGGCCACCTCGACAGCGCCCGAGACGACCGTATTGCGCAGCCGGTCGAGGGCCTTGTGGTCGGCGGGGTCGATCCAACGGACGTCGTCGGAGCCACCGTCGCTCAAGACCTCGACGGCGCGATCGGCGTCGCCTGAGCGCACGGCGTCTGCCAGGGCGGCGATGGCCGAATCGGCGGCGAAACGATGGACTCGTTGGAGGACCACGATGTTGTCGGCCAGCGGACCGGTGGGAGTGGCGTCGAGATCGGTGGCGGGTCCGACGACGTCGCCCAGCACCGCGCCGGCCTCGACGCTGGCGAGCTGGTAGGGGTCGCCGACGAGGACGACCCTCGCGTCGGGGCGCAGAGCATCGAGGAGTCTGGCCATGAGGGGCAGGGCCACCATCGATGTTTCGTCGACCACCACCACGTCGTGGGGGAGCGGGTTGGTGTGGTCGTGGCGGAACGAGATGCCATCGCGGTAGCCCAGGAGCCGGTGGATGGTGCCTGCCTCGTTGGCCAGCAGCGGTTGGGCCGATTCCTCGCGTATGTCCGCGTCGGCCACGGCCTGATGGACGGCCTCGGTCATCCGGGCTGCCGCCTTGCCCGTCGGGGCGGCCAGAGCCACCTGGAGGGGTCGATCGTCGTCGAGGGCCAGTTGGTGGAGTGCCGCGAGCAGTCGGGCCACCGTGTGGGTCTTGCCGGTGCCCGGACCGCCGGCCAGCACCGTGATCCGGCGGGTGAGCGCCGCCCGGGCACCGAGGCGCTGGAGGTCTGGCCGGTCCGGATCATCGGGGCCGAAGAACTGATCGAGCACGGCCTCGATACGTGCTGCGTCGGCCTCGGTGGGGCCGCTGTGAACAGCCGAGCCGGCCGATTGGCTGAGGAGGAGATCGCCCACCTGGCGTTCGTAGCGCCAATAGCGCTCGAGGTAGACCCGCTCGCCGTCGAAGACGAGCGGACGGATGATGCCCTCGTCGAAGCGGCCCGTGACATGGCCCGAATCGGGATCTCGGACCGTGACAGCATCGGAGCTACGCAGTGCCTCGGCCCACCCGATCGGATCGGGCCAGGGCAGATCGTCGATCGACGCTGTTGGTTCGGCTTCGTCGCCTGGACTGGTCTGGTCGCCCTGGGCCTCGAAGGCGACGGTGACGGCCACCTCGTCGAGCACCACACACACATGGCCGAGTTGGAGGGCCCGTACACAAAGGGCGGTCGCCAGCAATACCTCGTCTCTTGTGCCAGGAACGGTGCGGGCCACGGCCCCGGCCACCTGCAGACCAGCCTCGTGGAGGATGCCCGCCTCGACGAAGGGAGCAAGCGCCGCCGTGCCGACCGGAAGAACGGGTGTGTTGGTGTCGGTGGGCCTCATGGCGCAACCGTTCCGGCTGAGCCGTCAAGCAGATCCGACAGGCCGATGACGAGTTCGGAGGCGGGCCGCCAGTTGAAGACGCCGTTGGGCACGCCGTCGGTGGTGGGGGTGTCTGGGCCGACCATGCCGCGAACGAAGAGGTAGGCGCTGCCGCCAAGGTGCACGGCTGGGTCGTAGGCGGGGAGGCGCCAGCGGAGATAGCGGTGAAGGGCCACGGAGTACAGCAAGGCCTGGAGTGGGTAGTGGTGTTCGGCCATGGCGGCGGGGAGCTGGTCGGGGCGGAAATGGACCGCCGAGGGGGTGACCCCGCTGGCGGCCAGACGGTTGGTCTTGTAGTCCGACACCACAAAACGATCGACGCCATCGTCGTGGCGGACGCGGGCCACAAGGTCGATCGAGCCGGTGAGGTGGCCGGCCAGCACCGCCGAGAACGGGCCGTCGGCCAGCGAGGCGGCCCATTGCCCAAGCGGATCTTCGGGTGGGAGGTGGTCTAGGAGAAGACGGCCGATGTCGGCATCTGTGGCCCGGTTGCCACCCTCGCCCAGGGTGAGATCGAAGCTCATCTCGTCGAGTCGGTCGGCCGGGGCCAGGTCGGCCAGGGCCCGTCCGGCGAACAGGGGGCCGAGCGGGGTGCGGACTACCGCTTCGAGGCCGACGACGAGGCGTTGTTCGTCGACGGGCCAGGGGTTCCAGGCCAGACGGTCTGTGACGGCCCCGCC
>JAAETH010000690.1 GCA_024228575.1 Actinomycetes bacterium | reverse complement strand
TCACGAGACGCTTCAGCGAGAGACTGAAGGCGATAGCCGAGACCAACACCGGCCTATCTGAGGAAGAGGCCATGACCCTGGCGGTCGAGGAGGTCAAGGCAGTTCGACGGACCAGGCGTCGCAGCTGATCGCGCTTGTTGCAGGCCTGGTTCGCATCGAAAGGGCCCGTGCGCCAGCCGAGATGGGCGTGACAGCTTGCATTTGCCGCCCGATAATAGTATCGTTATCGTGCGTGTCAGAGTGGTCTGTCGAGTTTCACCCGGCCTGCGAGAAGTGGGCCAGCCAACTCGATCAGCCCGACGCCGAGGCCCTGCTCGCCGCTGTACGCGTACTGCGGGACCAGGGACCAACGCTGGGCCGACCTCTCGTCGACACGATCAAGAGCAGCCGACACAACAACATGAAAGAGCTTCGCCCCGGCTCCACAGGACGCAGCGAGATACGAGTCCTTTTCGCCTTCGATCTCGAACGACACGCCATCCTGCTGGTCGGCGGCGACAAGACCAACAACTGGAAACGCTGGTACGAAACGAACATCCCAATCGCTGACGACCGCTTCGACAAGCACCAGGCAGAACTCGCGCAGCAGAGAACAGCCACCACGACGAAGCAACCAACGAAGAAGCCGACCGCCAAGCGGAGGAAGCGACGATGAGTCTCCAAGAATGGGAGAACAAGGTTCTCCAGGCCCCCGGTGCCACCGAACGCGTCCAACAGATCGAAGACGAAATGCGACTCGCCGCCGGGCTCACCGCTCTACGCGAGAAGGCAGGCATCTCCCAGCGCGAACTCGCAGAACGAATCGGCATCTCCCAACCTCGCGTAGCCGCGATCGAACACTCCCGCAACGTCACGATCGAGGTCCTAGAACAGTACGTCCACGCACTCGGCGGACGACTTGAAGTCGCAGTGATACAAGACCGCCACCGCACGCCACTCCTTACATAGCCTGAGGTCGCCGTTCAACGAACGCCGACGTGTGGGCGAGGGTGCCTGAGGCTGCCGAAATCGCGTCGCAGCAGCTCAGAGGAGGTTTTCGGTCTCTACCCTGCAGCGAGTGCTACCGCTGTTCTCGTGGCTGTTCCGACTGCTGTTCGCCCGTCTCGGACTGCTGGTCGCGTCCGGTGATGACCGCGACGCCGAGATCCTCGCCTGTGGGGCTCGGAAATGCGCGCGTGGATGCTGACCAGGTCCGATACCGCCATCCTGGCAGATCGTGTTTCGCATCTTGTACCGCTTCCTGACCGCCCTCGCCCGACTCCTCGTCCGGTCTCAACGGTCCAAGGATCTC
>JAAETH010000689.1 GCA_024228575.1 Actinomycetes bacterium | reverse complement strand
GGCCGCCGAGCACTCTCGCGAGCTCATCAAGGTTGCACTCACGTCCGTCTCGGCTGAGAGCTTCGACGGCTTGAGGTGTGGCGCAGGCGTGTTGGGTCGTAGTCATAGGGGGGTACCTCCGGTTGGGGCGAAGCCTCTGTGGCTTCGCCGTGCGAACCGGCTGAGCGCTGGTGCGTCCGACAGTCAACGCCGCCAGGCGCTCGGTGGTCGGCCCGGACCTCGGAGGCCTCCAAGGGAGGCCGAGAATGCTGGAGGAGGCGAACCACTTGACGGTCGGCCCCGAGCACCAGCGCTACTGGGTCTGTGGTCGACGGGCGGGCCGAGTGGTGTTCAGTCGATGAAGGCTGCGATCGAGCGATCGGGAAGGAAGGTGTAGCCGGTTTCGTGTTCCACGGCGAGGATTTCGGCTGCGAGGCCTGGATTGTGGCGGGCGCCGATTGTGAGGTCGCGGGAACTGGCCAAGATGCAGAGCGCGCAGGACAAGCGAGACATGCCAAGGTCGTAGGCACGGTGCCAGGGGGCGCCGCTTGAGTGGATCTCTCGCCACACATCGGGAGTGGACCATCGGTGGATTGGGAGCCATTCGTCTACCTGCTGGACGCTCGTTGAAATCGTGGCGGTCTTGTAGGCGGCCCGTCGGGCCCGACTGCGGGACTCTTCGGCCCGTAGTCCCATGGCCGATAGGATCCGCACCGGTCGCTGGAGGGCCTGGTGGTCACGGTGCTGGTGAGCAAGCCAAGTGAAGAACCGTCGGGCTGGGCCCCGTTTGAAGTCCGAGGTGCACCAGCGGGCGGCTGCCGATGGCCAGGCCGGTCGGTGTGGGTTGGCCGCTCCTCGCTCGCGGACTCGGTCGAGTAGGTCGGTCGCCGTCTCGCTTTTGGTGGTCCCGTCGGCGATGAGCTGTTGGCGTTCGACGTCGCCGGCGCCGCGGATGATGGCGCGTGCGAGGTATCCACCCTTGCGAGTGATGTAGATGGGTACGTCAAAGAAGTCGGCTTGAGCTACGGCAAGTTTGGTGGTCCCAGCCCATTCCATGCGACCAAGGTCGACGTGAAGAGCCACTAGGCGCTCGATCACGCCGGCGGCCCGGGCGAAGTTGACGACATGGGAGAGCATCGCTTGGGAGTCCTTGCCGCCTGAGGTGTTGATCACGATGTAATCGATGGCTGACAGATCGATCTGCTCGTCATGACGATCCAGGCGGAGGGCGAGCTGCTCGGGAGTCACAGAGGAGGTCGCTGACGCTCTCACGCAGCCGCCTCTGATGTGAGCGCTGGCAGGAGCCGACGCATGATCCACTGGGATACTGGTGGGGTGACGGCGTTGCCGAGGCCTCGGGTGATATCGGCTTGGGTGTGGCCCTCGACGAACTCGTAGCGGTCAGGAAACGCCATCGCCCGCCGGAGCTCGTTCCGGGGCCGGAGCATTCGAAAGTGAATCGCGTCAAGATCGAGTGGTCCACCGCCATCAAGATCTCTCTGTTCGGTAGCGAGGTACCGTTCTCGCGCGGTGGTGAGCGCCGCGAGCTGTTCGACCACGGACCGGTACCGGTCACCAGAGTTGGCGTGTGTGACCGGCATTGTGAGGCTGATGAGACCCGTGGTGTCGCGTGTTGTGACGGTGCCTAGCGGGTCGGTGAGAGGATGCCAGGCAGTGTCGGTGGGGCCTCCGTTGAATTTGGCGAATGAGCAGAGCCCGTGATGCAGTCCTCCTGCCGTCACGGTATGCGTGGCGCTCAGGACGTCATCCTGGCCGGCTTTGAACGACCCGCCTCCACGCATCTCGCTGATGAAGGACTGGGTCACGAGAGCGTGCTCCAGGGTGGTGCTCTGAGCGAATAGCTGGTGGGTGAGGTGCCGAGATCGAGAGCAACCTGGGTGTTCGTAGGTGTTCCCGGCGTTTGGCGTGATGATTCCTTGGACGATGCCCCCCTGAATCACCAGAGGGGGGAAGTCCCGGAACTTGTTGACTCCCCGCCGGATTCGTTCGAGGGTCTTCGGTTTCAAAGCGTTCCCGCCGGTACGTTCGCCAACGGTGGGCCCAAGGTCGCTGAAATCGATGGCGGTATAGGCAGGCATCGCCAGCGGTTGGGCTTCTGTGCCGCAGGCGGTGCAGGCGTAGAGGTACTGTTGCCCGTGTCGGCCCCAACGCTGCAACGGCCATGACGGCTTGGAAGGCTTCCAAGCCTGGGTCGCGGTGACCCACTGACCACCGCATCGGCTGCTGGTGCAGTAGGCATCGGGCCGATGCCTGAGATCGGGTCGGGGCAGACCCTGTTGCCAGAACACGCAGTACATGCGGTCTCGGCTCTGAGGGCAAGGGGGAAAGAACCCACTGTTAAGGAACAGAATCTCGAACTCGTATCCGAGGCGCCGCCACTCGGCGAGCCACCACTGGAAGGTGCTGCCATCCCCGGTGCTTCGGTTGAGGGCCTTGGGTCCCCACTGAGCTAGCTCGATCGTGCACTCGATTACAGCAACCAAGGGCTGATGAGCTGCTGCGTATCGAAGAGGACAGATGGCGGTCGCTCGGGATCTCTCGCTGTTCGCGTACTTGTCAGCCGAGGCCTCTGCGAGCTGGTAGTTGAACAGATTCGGACCGTCCCGGTACATGCGTTCGGCGTTGGCCCGACTGTGGTGACGACACGATGGCGCAGCGATCAGGACCTTCGCCGCGGGAAGTCTTGCCGGGTCGGCGTAGCGGTCGGCTGTTTCGTCGAGGAGGTCGGCATGCTGGTGGTCGACGTGGGGGAAGTTCTTGGCGTGGGATTCGATTGCTCGGTCCCAATGGTTGACAGCAAGTCGGGTTGGGACCCCGGCTTGCTCCACCCCTTCAGTCATTCCCCCGTAACCGGCGAACATCTCAACAGCGTCAAGTTCACCGCGTCGGTCCGAGCCGATAATGGCGTAGGACCTCCTGGTTTCCATCTTGGTGGTCATCGCAGGCTGCCGAACGAGGTACCGGTGGTGGGTTTGTGGAGGTACGGGTCACCGTCGGGGTTTCCTAAACGGAGGGTGACCGCTTCGAGCATGGTGTCGAGGTCGATTGGCCCTGCTGTTCCTCGAAGCTGTTGGATGGTGTGGGCGACCCGCCAGGCCCTACCGACACCGCGATGGCTGAGCCGTCCGTCGTCGACGTCGGTAGTAAGAAGATCGCGTGCGTTCTGGTCGATTGGAGCAACCGTCCAGAGAGCCTCGTCGGAGATCGGATCTTGCTCAGTGGGGACGATTCGCAGGTCACGCACCGGGTTCATTGGATCGAACCCCGTGAGCTGGTCGAGGTCGATCACGACATCGATTCGATCGAGGAGTGAACCTGTGAGCTTGGATACGAATCGTGCTTTCGCCAGGTCGCTGCAGAGACAGTCAGGTTTGGTGGGAGCACCACACGGGCACCGAGGAGCCGTAGCGACGAGTTGGAAGTAGCCTGGTAGTTCGACCGATCGAGCGGCCCGGGCCACTTTGACCGAGCGGGTGTCAAGGGTTGTGGCCAACGCCTGCAGTATTTGGTCGCTGAAGAGGTGCAGGTCGTCCATGACCAGGAGGCCTCGATGGGCACGAGAGAACTCGCCGGGCCTCATTGTGTTGGTCATTCCACCAACGAGTCGGACAAGGGAACAGTTCGGGTCTACGACACGAACCGGGCGATTCCGCCCGTAGGGCGCAGGGTCATCAAGGTCGGCGCCTGCAGCGGACTGAATCATGATCTGCTCGTGCCACTCCCTGTCGTCAAGGTCGGGAACAAGCCGAGTGAGGGCGCCAAGGAGTCGAGACTTCCCAACTCCACGGGATCCAACAATCAATGTGTGATGGCCTCCGGCGATGGCGATCGTGAGGGCCCGCTCCAGGGTCGAAAGCCCATCGAGCTGATCAGGCGTGTCGCGGTTGGATCCGGCTTGGGGGTCAAGAGCAGCGAATGGGGGAACCGGACCAGGTACGGGACGCTCCATCACAGCCGGCAGCTCGTTGAGGTGGCGAAGCTCGATCGCCGGCGGACAACCTGACGGCAGACACGACGGTTCGACTCGCATCGGCGGCGCGAGTACTCGACGGCCGTCCAGGCAGCGGAGGATCGGCAAGTGGGCGACCACCGGGCGAACGGACCCGTCAAGGCCAAGTTCGCCGAATGCGTTGACTAGTTCGTCACCTTCGGGGGCTTTGAGCTGGCCACTGGCAATGAGCAACGCAAGAGCGATGGGTAGGTCCAGGACCGCCGAGGGTGTTGTGATGTGTGAGGGGGAGGCTGCGATGGTGATCAGCCTCGATGGCCACTGGAACCCGGAATTGACGATGGCTGCTCGCACACGATCTCGAGTGTTCCGACACTCTGCATTGGTCACACCGACGATGGTGAAGCTGGGCAGTCCCTGGCCGATGTGGACGTCGATGTGGACTGGTCGGGCCGAGATCCCGTGGGGGATCGCCGAACCGACACGATAGAGACCAACATTCATAGAGGTACCTCCGGTTGGGGCGAAGCCTCTTGTGGCTTCGCCGTGCGAACCGGCCCCTGCGCTGGTGCGTCCGACAGTCAACGCCGCCAGGCGCTCGGTGGTTCGGCCCGAACCTCGGAGGCCTCCAAGCGGGAGGCCGAGAATGCTGGAGGACCCGAACCACTTGACGGTCGGCCCCGAGCACCAGCGCTACTGGGTTTCCATCGATTCAGCGCACACGGGACAACACTCGGACTGGTAGTGGCCGTCTTCGTGAGGCCAGCAATCGATGACGTCGTGGTCGTTGCCGTCGTTGACGTGGTCCTCTATCAATCGTCGCTGTTGCCGAGCCCAGGTGTTCGCTCCCCTACTGGGCCGCCGGTACAACCCAACAGATAGTCGACCGCCTTC
>JAAETH010000688.1 GCA_024228575.1 Actinomycetes bacterium | reverse complement strand
TCTGGGCCGAAGGGACCCATTACCGGCACGGGTGGGAGGAGGCACACCGGAAAGCGTCGAAGAGACGACGTCTCTCGTGGCTCGATTGAGACCCCGCCGAGGTTGCGGCACAAAGGAGGTGCGCCGATAGGGGCACCGACCCGGTAGGACGATGACCATTCGCCCTCGTCAGAGGGCGAATGAGCAAACCGATCGGCCCCTTCCGCCAATGGCCCCTAGTGTCCTGGCACAGAGGTTCGCTGGTTATTGGGGTGGGTTGATCTGTTCGCAGTAGCGGCCGAGTCGTTCGAGGATCTCGTCGGCTGTTTTGTGCCATACGAAGGGTTTCGGGTTCTCGTTCCAGTGGTGGATCCAGTCGGTGATGTCGGCGGTGAGTTCTTTGACGTTGTCGTGGCTGGAGTACCGGAGTTTCTTGGTGGTGAGGGCTGAGAACCAGCGTTCGACGAGGTTCATCCATGACCCGTAGGTCGGGGTGAAGTGGAGGTGGAACCGTTTGTGGCGTAGGAGCCAGCGGTGGACTTCGGGTGTCTTGTGGGTGGACAGGTTGTCTAATACGAGGTGTACTTCGAGCTCGTTGGGCACGTTGCGGTTGATCTTGTTCAAGAACCTGATGAATTCCTTGGCGGTGTGGTCGGGGCGGAGATCGGTGATCACTTCGCCGGTGGCGAGATCCATGGCGGCGAACAGGTCGATGGTGCCATTGCGGACATAGTCATGGGACTGTCGTTTCGGGGTGGTTGGCAGCATCGGCAAGATCGGGGCAGTGCGGTTCAACGCTTGGATCTGGGGTTTCTCGTCCACGGCGAAGCAAGCGGCGTTGAGTGGCGGGGACATGTAGAGGCCAACGATGTCGCGGATCTTTTCGACCAGTAATGGGTCGGGTGAGATCTTGAACTCGTCAACGACATGGGGCGTCAGTCCGAACGCCCGCCAGATCCGGCCAACGCTTTCACGAGAGATCCCGTGCTTGGCGGCCATTCCCCGGGTCGACCAGTGTGTATCAGCACCGGGCGTGGTCTCCAAGGTGTCGATGATGACCGCCTCGACGATGTCATCGGTGATCGTCCGTGGCGCCCCGGACCGGGGCTGGTCAGCGAGGCCCTTGATCCGATCGGTGACGAAACGACGACGCCACTTCGAAACCGTCGCCGCCGAGCATCGCAGATCGGCGGCGATCTCGTTGTTTGCTAGACCATCCGCGCACCCCAACACGATCTTGGACCGCAGCGACAGCGACTGCGCAGTGCTGTGCCGGCGCGACCAACGCTCCAGGGTGTGGCGTTCGGACTCGGTCAACTCAACGACCGCTGCGGGTCGGCCACGTGATGCCATTGTTCGTCTCCAAGATTGAGGCTACGAACAGGACAAGGCCACCACCAGCAACAAAATTCCCGGAATCAGAAATTACCCGAACAATTTCTGTGTCAGGACACTAGTGCATCGACTCTCTCGGAGCACATTCTCGGCGAGACAGCGTGGACCGCCGAGCTTGATTCGGTCGTGGCCGGATATTCGCTTGCCTCGGTGGTGGACGACGAGGCGCACCTTGATCAGGTCAGCGTGCGGAGGGTAGCTGCCGGCCGGGGAATCGGTCGCCTTCTCATCGATGA
>JAAETH010000687.1 GCA_024228575.1 Actinomycetes bacterium | reverse complement strand
CATCTGCTCATCGGCCTCGGACTTGCCGCCTGCGAACAAGGACTCCGGGTCCGCTACATCACCGCCGCCCAACTCGCCAACGAACTCGCCGAAGCCGCCGACGAACGACGCCTCTCACGACTCGTTGCCCGCTACGGCCGCCTCGACCTGCTCTGCCTCGACGAAGTCGGCTACATCCAGCTCGACACCCGCGGCGCCGAGCTGCTGTTCCAAATCCTCACCGAACGCGAAGAGAAGGCCTCAATCGCCTTGGCCTCGAACCTCCCCTTCAGCGAATGGGGTCAGGTCTTCCCCGACGCCCGCCTCGTTGCCGCCATCGTCGACCGAGTCACCTTCAACGCCCACATCATCGAGACCGGCACCGATTCCTACCGGCTCCGCACCACCCGTCAACACCGAACAGGTGGGGCCAGATCAAACGAGCAGGGTGGGGCCAATCCCGGTTGACATTCCCAGGTGGGGTTTCTGCAATCTGCTAGGTGGCGGCTGCGCGCCATCCCATACCGTGCGCCCGATATCCCGTCTCTCCGCGTCCCCCTACGCCGGCAGTGTGGTGGCCGTCAGGGGGGCCGGCGTCGAGGCGCTGGGCCGGCTGTCACTATGGGCGCATGGCCGACCTGGAGTTTCGCCGCAGGGCCTCGTGTCGAATGTGGGGGCGGTTTGTGCCGATGGGGTCGTTGTGAGCTTCTCGGATCTCGACGGTCTTGTCTTGGCTGGCGATGTGGACCGTGTACAGGCGGAGTGTGTGGCCGCATCGGAAAGGGAGGGCTTCAAGTCT
>JAAETH010000686.1 GCA_024228575.1 Actinomycetes bacterium | reverse complement strand
GTTTCGCGGTCGATGCGAACCAACGTCGAATCGGGGTATGCACCATCCCCGACGTGGCCGCCGTAGATGTGGTCGTCGGCGACAAACACCCAGCTCGGAGGTGCTGACGGCATCGGGTAGGCCTTGACGATCTTCCCCTGATCGACAAGCAGCAACTCGCCGTATGCGGCGGTACACACGTAGTCGACGGACCAGACGCCTGTCGGATCGCCAATGAAACATCCCCCCGTCTCGTGCGATTCCTCCTCGACCGCACGGCTCAGCAGGCCGAGTGTCCAAACACCCTCCTCGGCCGGCACCTCGATCATCGCTCGCACCCTTCGGTGCAGCGGCAACAGGGCAATTTCGGGTACAACACCGTCCCGAAGTGCGTCCTCGGGAGACTGGCTGGGCGGAAGTGCCGCAACGAGTTCCGCAGTAGCGATCTCGACAGTGGTGTGCAGGATCACCTCACCCTCGTAGAAGACATCGATGTCGTGGAGCCCGGACTCGATCGGGAGGCGTTCGCCATCCTCGGTCTCCATTTCGGCCGGGAACCTGCCCTCCCAGCACCACTGTCCCGTGTCCAGCGGACGCACCGTTGCGTCGCTGTCTGCCGGCCAGGTGTCACCGTGTCGCGGGTCTCTGACGAGGAGGTCCAGCCGATCTGCTCCATGGGCAACTCCACAAATCTCGAGTGCATCGCCAGGGGTCCCAAAAACAGGGAAGGCCTCGACCCACTCACCGACAACCCGAACGGTGGTCGTCGTCACGGTCGCCGCAGTGAGGGGTGGAGCGGTCGTGGCAGCGGCGGTGATCGGAGCCGGCCGTGAAGTCGTTGGCGACGTCTCGACCTCCTCCGTTGCAGCCGAGCATGTCGAGACAACGAGCACGACGCCCAGCAGCACAGCCTTCCTTCTCACCACCACCGTCCCCTCGAGCGAGCCGTACCCACTTCCCACTCGACACTAGCTCGACACCTCGCCCGATTTGAGTCGCGGCCTCTGGCGGGAACCTCATGGGGATGCGGCTTCGCGCGCCGTCTATCGTCGCACCCAACAACACGATCGGATCTCCCATGAGCACCTTCGACACGACCCCGCTGACCAAGCAGTACGCCACGGTCGAGGGCAAGCAGATGGCGTACCACGACGTCGGAGAAGGCAACGCTGTGGTGTTCCTGCACGGGAACCCGACGTCGTCGTATCTATGGCGCAACATCGTTCCTCACCTCTCGGCCAAGGCCCGATGTGTGGTTCCCGATCTGATCGGCCAGGGCGATTCGGACAAGCTCGACGACACCGGTCCCGGCTCGTACCGGTTCATCGAACACCGCCGCTACCTCGATGGTTTGCTCGACCAGCTGGATCTCGGGGACCACGTCACCCTCGTCGTTCACGACTGGGGTTCTGCACTCGGTTTCGACTGGGCGCGCCGCCACTGCGACCGCGTAGCCGGCATCGCCTTCATGGAGGCGATCGTCAAGGCGATGACCTGGGATGATTGGCCCGACCCCGCCACCGCGATCTTCCAGGGATTCAGGTCGCCCGCCGGCGAAGAGATGATCATCGACAGGAACCTGTTCGTCGAGGCAGTTCTGCCCGGTTCGATCCTGCGGCCGCTGGCCCCTGAAGAACACGACGAATACCGCCGCCCGTTCCTCGACCCTCAGCACCGCCGTCCGACACTGACGTGGCCCCGCGAGATTCCCCTGGGCGGTGAACCCACCGATGTCTGCGAGATCGTCGAGGCGTACGCCGGGTGGTTTTCGACGTCGGACATTCCGAAGCTGTTCATCAACGCAGATCCCGGTGCCATCCTCATCGGCCCTCAACGCGAGTTCTGCCGGAGCTGGCCAAACCTCACAGAGGTGACCGTCGCCGGCAGACACTTCATACAGGAGGACAGCCCCCACGAAATCGGTGAGGCGATAGCAGCCTGGCTGCCCGCATGAACGATGCCGGTGCATCGGGTCCCCTCGACGGCATTCGAGTCGTCGACCTGACAACCGTGCTGATGGGTCCGCTCTCGACCCGCACACTCGGCGACCTCGGGGCCGACGTCATCGTGGTCGAGACCAAGAGCGGCGATCGCAACAGGTCGATGGGTCCGGGAAGCCACGAGCAGCTGTCCGGGATCTCGCTCAACCTGATGCGCAACAAACGCAGCCTGTCGATGGACCTGAAGTCCGAGCGTGGCCGCGAGGTGTTCCTCGACCTCGTTCGTACGTGCGACGTGATGATCACCAACCTGCGACCCGGACCGCTAGGTCGTCTCGGCCTCGACTACGACTCGATTCGTCTCGCGAAGGACGACATCGTGTTCTGCAACGCTCACGGATATCCATCCGACAGCGAGAAGGCAGACGCCCCGGCCTACGACGACATCATCCAGTCGGCCAGCGGAATCGGTGACCTGTTTCGACGGATCGGCTCCGAACCGTCGCTGCTGCCAACGCTCGTGGCAGACAAGGTGTCGGGGATGACCATCGCCTACTCGGTGTTGGCAGCACTGTTCCATCGTTCACGAACCGGGCAAGGTCAAAGCATCGAGATCCCGATGATCGACGTCATGCGCGCCTTCGTCTTGACCGAACACGGGTCCGGAGCCATCCCAGAACCTCCCGTCCACTCGCCCGGCTATCCACGAATCCTGACCCCCGCCAGAAAACCCCAGCGAACGGTCGACGGGTGGATAAACGTCCTGCCCTACGACGGCTCACACTACGAGGCCCTGTTCACCGAAGGCGACAGGCTCGACCTGCTGAACGACCCGCGCTACGAGAATGCCCGGGCCAGAATGTCGAACAGCGACAGCCTCTACCGCGACGTCGCCACCGTGCTCGCTCAGCACACGACCGCACACTGGGTCGAGTTCTGTGACCGCAACACAATTCCGGCAACGGAGGCCGCGTCACTGGACGATCTGATCGCCGAGCTGCCGTTGACCGAACATCCGGCCGCCGGCACCTACCGCACCATCCCGCCGCCCGAGCGCTTCTCCGAGACACCTCCCTCGGTGCGCAGGCACGCCCCACTCGTCGGCGAACACAGCCACGATGTTCTCGCCGAGATCGGCTACGACGATGCGACCATCGATGCCCTGCAGGAGGCAGGTGTCATCCACCAGCCCTGACCAACGGTGTCGACCGCGTGAGCACCCGGTTTGGTTGCACTGGTCCCATCGGGCAGGGTTGAAGTATGGATCTGCTCACCTCTGGTTATGGCCTGATCGAGGGTCCCGTATGGGACCCCGAGCGAGGACTCCTCTTCAGCGATGTTCAGGGCGGTGGTGTGTTCGCTGTGACCGACGACGGTGATGTCTCGACCGTGTTCGAGCACCGCCGCGGCATCGGCGGAATGGCCGGCCACACATCGGGTACCGGCATGATCGTCAGCGGACGCAACATCGCGTTCAAGCCCTTCGACGGAGGGCCGACGGTCGAGCTGCTCGCCCAGGATGCGGGTGGGCGGACCGCCGGGTTCAACGACATCACAACCGACGCGGCCGGACGCATCTACGCAGGCGAACTCGGTGCAAGCCCATTCGCCGAGGACAGGGGCCAGATCGCCGGTGTGCTCTGGTTGATCGACCTCGACGGCTCGGCCCGCGTTGTGGCCGAGGACGTGTTGCTCACCAACGGGCTCGGGTTCTCTCCCGACGGCCGCACGCTCTACCACTCCGACAGCATTCGCCAAACCGTCTACCGCTACGAAGTACACGACGACGGCTCGCTCGGCGACAAGCGGCCATTCGTCGAAACCGAGCGAGGTGTACCCGACGGCCTGGTCGTATCCGAGGATGGCGCGGTCTGGGTTGCCTTGGCGTCTGGCGGAGCGGGTGTTGGTGTCTACGAGCCGGATGGACACACCCGCACCTTCATCGATACGCCATTGCCGATGTGCACAAGCGTCTGCTTCGGTGGCGCCGGGCTGGATCGGCTGTACATCGTCAGTGGTTCCGAGGGCACGGGCAGCGACCGGGCCGGTGCCATATGGGTCATCGATACCGATGTGGCCGGATTGCCGGTTCCGCCTTGCACCATCGGGGTGGAGCAAGGGCCGTCACGGTGAACCACGAGAACCCGACCGGCCGTCCTGCCCTGCAATCGGCGGCGATTCGCCCGGCAGGGCTGTTCAGATCGCTCCCAACCGACACTCTGTAGCCGAGACCGCAAGCCAAAAGGAGAAGCCCATGATTCCTCTCGACGAGACCTACGACGGCACGTTTCCCTTCGCCCCTCACACCTTCGACGGCCACGGCTTCGCACAGCACTACGTCGACGAAGGACCTCGCGACGGCGAGGCCATCGTCTGCCTGCACGGTGAACCGACGTGGGGCTACCTGTACCGCAAGATGATCGGCCCGCTGTCGCAGCACTATCGCGTGATCGTTCCCGACCACATGGGGTTCGGGAAGTCCGAGACCCCTCAGGACCGCCCCTACACCCTCCAGCAACACACCGAGAACCTTGCCGCACTCGTCGAACACCTGGGCGTCGACGACATCACCTTGATGGGCCAGGACTGGGGCGGGCCGATCATGACCCAGTACGCGGTTCGCCATCCCGCACGGGTCAAGCGGATGATCTATGCGAACACGATCGCCGGCTACGGCCAGGTCGGCCCCGAGGTACCCGAGATATCCGCCTCACCGTGGTTTCGATGGATCGGGGCCGGTCTCGACAACGGGCGCACAGAACAGGTCCTTCGCAACGCGGGGTCGACGGTGCTGTCGGTCATGAAGATCATCGGCTTCCAGAACTCGGCCGCGGTCGACGACACGTGGATCAGGGCCTACAGCGACCAGTTCCCCGACTGGGAGTCGGCCATCGGCGCCTACGAGTTCCCCATCGATGCCTACCTGGGGCGCATCCGCGACTACATCATCGACGGCCTACCCGGCGTGCCAGAACTCGTGATCAAGCCGGCCATCCTGATGGAGGGGCTCGAAGATCGGGCCATCCCGCCCGAGCGTGCCATCGCTGACTTCCGCGCCCTGTGGCCCTCCGCCCCGGTCATCGAGCTGCCCGGTGTCGGGCACTTCTGTCAGGAGGATGCACCCGACATCCTGGTCACGAACATCCACCAGTTCATGCAAACAAATCCCTGATTCATGTCGCCCTCTCCTCGACGGCTGCCAGCAGGCACAAGATGGAACCGATCGGTGGCATGCTGTCGTCCGGGTTCGTGAGGAGGTCGATCGGATGAGGGTTGCCGTACTTGGGGCCGGCGTCGTAGGTGTCGCCACCGCCTTCTACCTGGCCCAGGCTGGGTGTGAGGTCGTACTCATCGATGCCGCCGATGGGCCCGGCGACGGTGCAACATGTGGAAACGCCGGCATTCTCACCGCCGGCGACAGCAATGTGTGGGCGTCGCCTTCGACGCTCGGCAGCATCCCCTCGGTGCTCGTAGGCCGGGACCCTTCGATGTGTGTCGACTGGAGCGCGGGCACCGCCATGATCGGCTGGGGCGCCCGCTTCGTTCGCGAGTGCACGCCCGGACACAACCGCAAGAACGTAGCGGCAAGCCACAGGCTGGCGACCCTATCGCTTCGGGCCATCCGCGAGCTGAACGACGATGAAGGCCTCGACTTCGGACTGCGACAGAACGGCCTGCTGGTGTTGTTCGACGATCGGACAGCCCTCGAGAAGGGCATCGAGGCAACGCGGGTTCAGAAGGAGGCCGGGGAGGAGTACGAGATCCTCGATCGGGCCGGAGTCGTCGACGTCGAGCCCGCCTTCGAGACATCGCCGACACCTCCCGGTCTGGCCATCTACTCCCCCAACGACATGAGCGCAGACTCGTTGGCCTTCGTGTTGCAGCTACTCGACCGGTGCGCCGCCCTGGGCGTCGAGACGCGATACGCCTGCAACATCGAGAGCTTCACCGAACACTCAGCGGGCATTGCCGGGGTCGAGACATCGACCGGCACCATCACTGCGGACCGCTACGTGGTGTGCCTCGGCCACTCGTCAAGCCGACTCGCTCGCTCGGCGGGCGACACGCTACACATGATGCCCGCCACCGGGTTCTCGGCCACGGCCAACATCGTCGACGACGGCCGCATCCCCGAGATAGCGGTCATCCACGAGGGCCGCCACGTCGCGTTCTCGCGCACAGGCCATCAGCTCCGTCTCACATCGAGCGCTGTCGTGGGTTCATCATCGCGGTCTGTGTCAGACGCCAAACTGAGCACAATCCGGGACGCGACCGAAGCCCTGTTCCCCGACGCACTCGACCTGGCAAACGCTCGACACGGCGCCAGGGCCCGACCGGTCATGGCCCGCAACCGACCCGCCATCGGCCGGGGCACCGACCACCGCGTCTTCTACAACACCGGCCACGGAGCCCTGGGCTGGACCCAGGCATGCGGCAGCGCCCTACTCGTCTCGGCACTCGTCCGGGGGGCAACGACACCGATCGACCCGACCGACTTCGCCATCCACTAGCCCCGTTCAGTCGATCGCCCTCTCGACCGACCACGCCAAACGCTTCCGTCCGACCGTCCAATACTGCCGAGGAACTCACTGCCAGAGCCCTCGTCAAAGCTCGAGTCGGCAGGTGTCGCCGAGCTGGGCGCCAGGCAGGCCGCCAGCATCGCTGGGTCACAACGGATCGTAGGATTCACCCCTATTCGGACGGGTTCGACGAACGAATGGCGTCGAATTCGCGAAGGCGCCAACCGCGCCGGCAGCAGTCTTCGCCGCCGATCGGATCAGCGTTCGAGAGAACACATCGTCCCCATGACCAAACCACCGATCCCTGCACCAGCGCCTACTGGCGGCTACGCCCGCCGTCCTCACGACCGACCAAATCGAAGACGACCTGTTCGCTGCCTTCGACCGCCGCCAACGCCGCCTCGACATCGACGTGGGCTTCGGCGTACGCACCTTGACGCAGAATGGCCCACACCGTCTGACCGATCAGCCTCAGGTCACGAAAGAACGACCACTGGTCGATGTAGAGGTTGTCCATCTTCACACGCTCGTCCATGGGGGTATCGCCCCGCAACCCTCTGACCTGAGCGAGGCCGGTGAGCCCAACGGGAAGCCTGTGGCGATGGACGTAGCCGGGAACACTTGCCGAGAACTCATCTACGAAGACCGGACGTTCAGGCCGTGGCCCCACCAAGGACATGTCACCGCGGAAGATGTTCCAGATTTGCGGCAGTTCGTCGATGCTACTCCAACGCAAGAACCGGCCGATCGACGTGAGCTGAGCCTCCGATGCATTCGGAGTCCATGCGGAGTCGCTGTCGTCGTTGACCGCCATGGAACGGAACTTGAGCAGTTCGAAAGGAAGACCAAATCGGCCGATGCGCACTTGGCGGAAGACGATCGGCCCCCTGCTCGTCACCTTGATAGCCAATGCCGTCGCCAACATCACGGGACTCAGGGCGAGCAGAGCCAGAGCCGCGATTGTCATGTCGAATAGGCGCTTGAACCGCAACCCGATCACGGGATGGGAGGACTCGGCCAACCTGACCAGCGCGTAACCGCGCGCTCGATCGGAACTCATCGGGTCGACAGCGAGCCCCATCCCAAACACCTGGGGCATCACATACAGGCTGATTCCGGGCACGGGAAGTTGCCTGAGCGCGTTGAGTACACGTTCGTTCTCTCCCTGACCTACGGTCACGATCACGCGATCGGAGTTGGTGATTCTGGACAGCTTCGTGATGTTGTCGACATTGCCGATGACGGGTCCCGGAAGGGAACACTCGGCTGACATCGCATCAACGGCTACGTAGCCGACGATATCGACGCCGTACTCCTTGCGCTTGGCGAACTCGACGCCAATCTCGCGAGCAACGCTCCCGGTACCAACCACGATGGCGCGTGACCGAAAGTGACCGCGGCGGCGAGACAGCATCAGAACCCTGTACGCAGCCCACCTCGACGCAAGAAGCATCATCACAACACCCGCCGAGGCCGAGACAACCGTCATCGGCCTCGGGGGCACAATCCCAGCCAAGCCGATCACCACGATGACAAGGAACGAGATCGCTGCAAGCGATGAGAACAGCGCCTGGAAGTCTCCAGCGATGTCCCGAGACATCCGAGTTCGGTAGTGCCCCTTGACGAGAAGGACAATCAGCAACAAGGAACAGAACGGAAGTCCCCGGGCGAGAGTCCACCGGAACAGAAGAACCGAGGCGGCGAGGGCAGCCAGATCGAACGCGATGAGGACCAGCGAGGAGGCCCGCGTAGGGTGTCGAAACGTCGAGGCACCTAGCCCAGACCGGCGCCTGGCGACTACACCATCGGGTGCGCCGGCCAGACCATGTCGAACGTCTCCGTTCGTTGTTTGGGAATCCATCGACGTGCCTTCACAATCTCGTCGACACATACCGCTATCGACGCCTGCCAGTAACCCACCACCACTGAATGTGATCGATCGAACCTTCCGCGCTGCTAGCGATGGTAGCGCCTCTTCGGCCCTCCAGCAGCGACGGATGGTCGGCCAGCCACTCCCGATCGGCCAAGGCGAGCCCACCCAGTCCGCGGATGAGGTCGACGCCGTCGCGATCGTCGGTTTCCCGACCGACCAGCTTCGGCTACTGGTTGGTCGGGAAGCCGAGGTCTACCGAACTGTCGGCCGGGTTGGGCCAGCGGCTGGTGATGGCCTTCGCCTTGGTGAAGAAACGGATGCCCTCGGGCCCGTACATGTGGGTGTCGCCGAACAGCGAGTCTTTCCAGCCCCCGAACGAGTGGTATCCGACCGGTACAGGGATGGGAACATTGATGCCCACCATGCCTGCGTCCGCGTCCTCCTCGAACTGGCGCGCAGCCCCGCCATCGCGAGTGAAGATGGCGGTGCCGTTGCCCCATACATTGTCGGAGATGAGATCGATCGCCTCCTGGTAGGTCTCGCACCTGACCACACAGAGCACCGGGCCGAAGATCTCGTCGCAGTACACCGACATCTCGGTGGTGACGTTGTCGAGCAGGGTGACACCGAGGAAGTAACCGTCACCATCGAACTCGTTCTTGCGACCGTCGATGACCACTGCGGCGCCGTCGGCCTCGCCCTGGTCGATGTAGGACGCAACCCTGTCGCGATGTTCGGCGGTGATGAGCGGACCCATTTCCGAGTCTGCCTGGTCGCCGGGGCCGATCGTCAGCTTCTCGGTGCGAACCCTGATGGCTTCGACGAGGGGATCGGCGACATCGCCCACCGCTGCGACAACCGAGATGGCCATACACCGTTCGCCTGCCGAACCGAACCCGGCCGACACAGCGGCGTCGGCGGTCATGTTGATGTCGGCATCGGGCAGCACCACCATGTGGTTCTTCGCCCCGGCCAGTGCCTGCACACGTTTGCCGTGTGCGGTTGCCGTCTCCTGCACATACTTTGCGATCGGTGTTGAACCGACGAAGCTGACCGCCTTGACGTCTGGATGGGTCAACAACCGGTCGACCGCCACCTTGTCGCCGTTCACCACATTGAGTACACCCGGGGGGAATCCGGCCTCCTGGAACAGCTCGGCCAGGAACATCGGAGCCGAAGGGTCCTTCTCGGAGGGCTTCAGCACGAACGTGTTGCCACATGCGATGGCGTTGGGAATCATCCAGAGCGGCACCATCGCAGGGAAGTTAAACGGGGTGATGCCCGCAACCACGCCGAGCGGCTGACGCACGGTCTTGACGTCGATGCCGGTCGAGGCGTTCGAGCTGATGCTGCCCTTCAGCAGCTCGGCCACGCCACAAGCGAACTCGATGTTCTCAATGCCGCGTGCGACCTCACCTGCGGCATCGGACAGGACCTTGCCGTGTTCGGCCGTGAGGCGTCTTGCGATCTCGTCGACGTTGTCGAGCACGAGCTGACGCGCGTTGTACATCAGCTTCGTTCGCAGAGCGAGGGAGCTGGTCTTCCACTCCTGGAAAGCGGCGGAGGCCGACGCCACGGCTGAGTCGACTTCGTCGACCGTGGCGAGGTGAAGCTCGCCGGTCTGGGTACCCGTGGCCGGGTCGAATACGGGCGAGGTGCGACCAGACGTGCCCTCGCGGGTTACGCCATGGACCAGGTGGTGGATCTGCTTCATGTTCCGATTTGCTTTCGTCTCGCTGGGCTTCTCCCCGAGGTGTCACCGTGGCTGGCTCACATATGAGCCGCTGACGGTGACTCCTCGAGAATCTGGTGGAGGTGTCACCGTGAGGGGTCCCCATGGGAGCCGCTGACGGTGACACGTCGGATGGGTGGGGCTGGGTGGGTGGGACTGGGTTGTCAGATGAGGTACTGCGAAAGACTGCGTCGGATGAACTGGCCGTGGCCCTTGCGACCCTCGAAACACTCGTCGTGGAGGATTCGGCGGCCACGCGAGTAGACCGTCTCGACCCGACCGGTGACGTCGATGCCCTCGTAGGCCGAGTAGTCCATATTCATGTGGTGGTTGTCGACGCTGATGGTCCACCGCTTTTTCGGGTTGTAGATGACGATGTCGGCATCGGCGCCCGGCTGGAGGGTGCCCTTCTTGGGGTACATGCCCATCATCCGAGCCGGGGTGGTCGAACACAGCTCGACCCAACGCGGAAGCGAGATCTGACCGCTGACCACACCCTGGAAGATCATGTCCATCCGGTGTTCGACCCCACCGATGCCATTGGGAATGGCACGGAAGTCGTTGCGACCCAGCTCCTTCTGATCCTTCATGCAGAACGGGCAGTGATCGGTGGCGACGACGGCGAGATCGTTGGTTCGAAGCCCGGTCCACAACTCGTCTTGGTGGTGTTCGTGTTTGGAGCGAACCGGGGTGGAACAGACGTAGCCGGCACCATCGAACCCGGCTTTGGCGAGATGATCCTCGAGGCTGAAATACAGGTACTGCGGGCAGGTCTCTGCGAACACGTTCGCGCCTTCGCGCCGCGCCCGCGATACCTGTTCGAGTGCCTGTTTGGCGGACAGGTGGACGATGTAGAGAGGTGCAGCGCCGACCTTGGCCAGCTGGATCGCACGAAACGCTGCTTCGGCTTCCAGTTCGGCTCGGCGCACGTAGCCATGGTTGACCGGGGCCGTCTCACCCCGCTCGACGGCTTGTTCTGCCAACACGTCGATGGCGATGCCATTCTCGGCGTGCATCAGCATCAGGGCACCGTTGCCCGCGGCCTGCTGCATTGCCCGAAGGATCTGGGCGTCGTCGGAATAGACCGTGCCCGGGTAGGCCATGAACAGTTTGAAGCTGGACACGCCCTCGTCGACGATGTGGTCCATCTCGGCCAACGAGTCCTTGTTCACGTCGGCGAGTGTCATGTGGAAGCCGTAGTCGATGGCACACTCGCCCTCGGCCTCCCCGAGCCTGGTGTCGAGCCCGTCTCTGAGCGACTGGCCACGTTCCTGGGCAGCGAAGTCGACGATGGTGGTGGTGCCGCCCCACGCCGCGGCGATGGTGCCCGACTCGAAATCGTCCGACGCCCTGGTTCCGAGAAGCGGCAACCCCATATGGACGTGAACGTCGACACCACCTGGAACAACCAGCCGTCCGGTTGCATCGACCACCTCGGCACCCTTCTCGGCCGAGAGGGCAAGCTCGCTACCCGGTTGGAGCAGGGCGATGATCTTCTCTCCGTCGAACAGAACCTCGGCTGGGTCGGCGCCCGTCGCAGAGACGACAGTGCCACCCTTGATCAGGATCGTCATGCCACCAGTTCTACGTGATGTCGCGGATGGTGTCGATGATGATGCCAGCACCTTCGTCGATCTCGGCCTCGGTGACGTTCAACATCGGGGCCAAACGAATCACGTTGCCGTACAGTCCACCCTTGCCGACCAGCAGGCCTCGCTTCTTGCAGCCCTCGGCAAACTCGGCCGCTCGGGCGGTATCGGGCTCGTCGCCCCCGGGGTGAACGGCTTCGAGGGCCAACATCAGGCCGCGCCCGCGAACCTCGGCTATCCACGGGGTTTCTTCGACTACCGGCTCGAGTGCCGACCGGAAGCGATCGCCGGTGAGTTTGGCGTTCGCCTGGATGTTGTTGTCGAGCAGGTACTTGAGGGTGGCCCGACCGGCGGAAGCCGACAGCGGGTTGCCCCCAAACGTCGAGAACGAGGTGACCTTGATGGTGTCCATGACCTCGGCTCTGGCGACCACACCCGCGAGCGCTGCGCCGTTGCCGACACCCTTGGCGAAGGTGAGGATGTCCGGTGTGACACCGTGAGCCTGATATCCCCAGAAGTGGTCGCCGGTACGCCCCCATCCGGTCTGTACCTCATCGGAGATGTAGAGGATTCCCCGGTTGGACAGCGATTTCTGCATCGCCCCGAAGAACCCATCGGGCGGCAGGGCAAAACCACCCACACCCTGGATGGGTTCGGCGATGAGACATGCGATGTCGCCGGCGGACATCATGTCGAGGATCTGGTCGAGATCGTCGACGCAGGCCTGGGTGAAGGCATCGTCATCGAGGTGACGGAACGGGCTGCGTAGACGGTAGCCGCCCTGTACAAAATGTACGTCGAGGCCAGAGGTGGCCGTAGCCGTCCACGACGAGTGCGACGTGATCGCCTGGGCCGTGAACGATCGACCGTGGTAGCTATTGCGCATCGCCAGAACCTGGTTGGACTTGCGATACGAAGTCGCCAACAACAAGGCGGTGTCGTTGGCCTCGGTGCCCGATGCGGTGAAGAACACGCGAGCGTCGGGGATGCCCGACACGGCGGCGATCTCTTCGGCAAGGGTGATCATGGGTTCGCTCAGATACAACGTCGAGCTGTGCATGATCTTGGCCGCCTGCTCTTGCACGGCAGCGGTGACCTCGGGTTGGTTGTGCCCGATCATGGTGGTGAGGACACCACCGAAGAAATCGAGATATCGATTGTCCTCGAGGTCCCAGACATAGCTGCCCTGCCCACGGTCGATCGACATGGGTTCGCCGTAGAGCGGCTTGACCCAGGAGGGGAACACCGCCCCGTACCGCGAAGCCAGTTCCTTGGTGGTCGCCATCTGTGTCCTCGTCTCGTCCTCGAGCCCCATCTGTTCACTCAACCATATTTGGCCAATCAAGCTCGACACAAGACACTCTTTGTTGTATACAAAAGAAATCGAAGTTCTCTCCCTGATTGCAGACCGCATCGAGGGGCGGTCGTCGCGCGAAATCGCACTCACCATCGGAGCGATGATCAGCTGCGGCGATCTGCAACCGGGCGATCGTCTCCCCACCGTGCGTGCCGTCGCCGATCGCATCGGCGTCAGCTCGAGCACCGTGGCCGATTCGTGGCGCATCCTCACCGCTCACGGAGCCATCGACACCGCCAGACGCAACGGCACAACCGTCAGGTCGGCCAGGGCGGAGATGACGGGTCGCTTCTGGCAGGTGCCCTCGACCCTGGGCGCCTCGATCGTCGATCTCAGCACGGGCACCCCGGACACAGATCTGCTGCCTCCGTTGGGCCCCGTGTTGCACCGACTGCATGCCGACGTCTCGATCACCTCGTACATCGACAGGCCGGTGCTGCTCGAACTCGAACACGAGCTGAACCGCCGCTGGCCATTTGTCCCCCAATCGCTGACGGTCGTCAACGGAGCACTCGATGCCCTCGACCACATGGTCGCTGCCCTCGTGAGGCTCGGCGACACCGTGGTGGTCGAGGACCCGACGTTCCCACCGATTCTCGACATGCTCGAGCGTGCCGGAGCACGGATTGTGGGAGTGCAGGTCGACCGCCATGGACCCGTGGTCGAGTCGTGGGCCGAAGCCATGGCCAAGCGCCCGACGGCGGCGTTTATCCAACCCACGGCACACAACCCGACCGGTGCATCGCTCACACCACGGCGCTGCGCCCAGCTTGCCGAAGCCGTCGCAGACCTGGCACCGAACTGCTGGGTGGTCGAGGACAACCATTCGGGTGCCATCGCTCAGACACAGTTGGTCAGCCTCGGGGAACACATGGCCGATCGGGTGGTCCACATCCACAGCTTCTCGAAATCGCACGGCCCCGACCTGCGCATCGCAGCGGTCGGCGGAGCCGAGGAGCCGATCTCGACGGTCATCGACAGGCGACGCCTGGGCCCGTCCTGGACCAGCAGGTTGATCCAGAACATCCTGCTGACGATGCTGACCGACGCCGAGGTCGAGACCCAGGTGGCCCTTGCCGTCCAGGTCTACTCGGAGCGCCGCAGGTTCCTGCGAGACGCCCTTGCTGCCGAGGGCATAACCACAGAACCAGGTGAAGGCCTGAACATGTGGATACCCGTAGCAGACGAGCAGCGAGCGGTCGTCGCCCTGGCTCTCGACAACGTCGGCGTTGCCATCGGCCATCCGTTTCGGCTGCACGGCAACACCGATCCCGACCACATCAGGGTCAGCATCGGCTCTGCCCGCGGCGACCTTGGCGAACTGGCGATGGCGATCGCATCGGCGGCCCGAGCCTGAGGATCGCGGGGCGGGCAGACAGCCGGCTCCGCGGGGTGTCGACCGGCACGACTTGACCTCATCCAGGCCAGAGACACCGATTTCTCGCGATTTCCTCTACTTTCCATTTGTGATGGAACGTATGTTCTGGTAGTGTTCTGTGGGTGAGGGAAATGGTTGTGCCCTTCTATGGGGCCGAAGAACTCGACAACATGGAACGCCACACACTCGACGCGTTGTTGGGCCGTCAACGTTTCGTGCGGGCTCGCATCGATGG
>JAAETH010000685.1 GCA_024228575.1 Actinomycetes bacterium | reverse complement strand
CGCCCCCGACGTCTCGTGCGGGACTCGTCGTGGCTGGTCTCGTCGCTGTGGCGGTCCTGGGCGGGCTGATCGCCCTGACTTCGTCTCCGTCGCCCGACGAACAACCGCCCGAGACATCCGAACACGACCCGACAGAGGGCAGCCCGAGCGAGGTGGGCCTCGTCGACGCTTCAGAGCCCGCCGGGTCAGCACTGCAATGGCAGATCCACGAGATCCTAGACAGCGGGGGCGACCCGATCGATCAGGTCACGTTCGCTGTTGGCGATGCCGACTCAGTCCTGCTCGCCACCGACGATGCTCTGTGGCGAAGCGACGACCTTGGCGGTCCATTCCGCGCCGTCGAGCTGCCACCCGGCTTCCACCCGTATGCAGCAGACATCGAGGGCGACACAATCGCGGTGCTCGTAGGACCCAACCCCGCCGACTTCGCCACTGCCGGAACATCCTCGTGCGCGCCCGGGCCTGAACCCGATCGATTGCTGATGTCGCAGACCGGTGGAACGGGGTGGAGGACCGTCGATCTTGTGCCACGGACCGAAACCGCTTCTGCGTCGACCGGCGAACACGCTCGGTACACGGTCGCTACCGACGGTCAGACAGCGGTCACGACTCGGGTCGTGTTCCAGCAGGCGGTCGACGGTTGCAACGACGATGTGCAGGGAGCCGACTCCGAGACTCCGCCACCGGTGCTCGACTACGACAGCACAACCTGGCGTTTCGATGGAGCCTGGTCGGAACTCGACGTCGAGGCATGGGCGGTCGCCTACGACGGCCACCAGTTCTCGACCTGGTCCCTGCCGGCATCGAGACGTTCATTCTCCATCGACGGAGTCCAATGGACCGAGAGTAGTGACGCGACAGTGGGCCGGCTGCCTCTGGGCGTTCTCATCGCCGAACGACCACCTCGATTTGAGGTATCCCTCGACGGCGGGATTTCGTGGGCACAGATTCGATCGCCGGGAAGTACGTGGTTCCGATCGGGTGAGCTTCCCGGCTACGGACTCAACATGCGTGTTGCGGTCGACGAGTTCGGCCAACACGTGGGTTTGATCCATCCCGACGACGCCGGGGTTTGGCGGAGGTCGGACCTGACGTTCATCGATGGCGTCGGTCGCTTGAACCATCTCCGCGTGTTCGGGGCGTGGGACGACAGCGTTGTTGCGTTCGGCCGCGGCGGGCTACGGCAGGTGGTGCTGGTCGCCGACACCTCGGCGATGACACCTCGCGTCCCCATCGAGTCGGATCTCGAGACGATTCCGATGGAGTGGGAGCGGATGGACCTGCCCGACGGCTTTGGTTTCGCCAAGGTCATCGACATTCACATCTTCGCCGCCATCGGTAACAAGATGGTTCGCATCGAGGCAGACCTCCAGACGACGGAAACGATCACGGTCCCAACACCCGTCCGCCACTTCGACGTCGCCGGCGACACGATCGTCGTCGCGTCACAACCGAACTGGGACGCCGGGTGCGACGAACCCGAGACTCCGGCAGTTGTCATCTCATACGACGGTGGAGCCACCTGGGCCGAGGTCGACCTTCCGTGGAACCTGCAGGTTGGCCGGTTGACCTCCCGTGGTTATCTGACCGTCGCTGCCAACGAACACGCCACGCTCATCGCCAGAGATTCGATGCCGTCGTTCCTCGCTTCTTCGGGCTGTCTTGGTGATCTGGCGGGGCTCGGGTCGGATGTGTACGTCAACCGCGTCACCGACACCGGCGTGGTCTTCGATCTGAACTCGGGCGGCAGCGAGGTCGTGACCTGGTCCGAGATGGAGCTGACCGACGAGGAGATCAGCTACATGCGCGAGGCGACGATCGGTGAGTCAATCCCCGAGGCGACACCCATCTACAGGGTCGATGGCACAACAGCGCTGGAGACCAGCAGCGTTGGGGGCTTGATATGGTCCACGGACGGCCGGTTCGTCGTGTTCGATTGGGCCTCGGGACCCCCTTCCTCAGTCCGTGTATCCGACGATGCGACCGATTGGGAAACGATCAACGTGGGCCAGAACTCCTGGTTCTCCAACTCGCTCCACCGCAGCACAGGGGAAGGCGTCGAGTATTCGCTGGATGGCGGCCGAACATGGAGCGCAGTACCCAGGCCGCCGCGGTCGTCCGAAGTAGCCGGCTACGTCGAGATCGACGGTTTCACCGTGGCGAACCGCAATGACGTCGCCCGGGACTCACTGCCGGCCTTCCACCACGAGAGCGGTCAGTGGGTCGAGCTGGAGTCACCTGACCCTGAGCTTCGCGGGCAAGTGCTCGGCGTCGTCGACCATCGCCTCGCCGTGGTGGCGTGGACCAGCCTCGGCCCCAGACTGTTCGTCGGCCGGCCTGCCGAGATCGGCGAGCCCGTCTCTCCAGGCGGATAGGGAACCCACCCATCCGCCCATGCGTGGAATGATCATTCGGCAGCTCGCGGATGATGGGAAGTCAAGAATGGCAGAGGTGGGTCCGGGCGGAGAAGCGACGGAATCGGGTGTGGTCGTGGCCTCTGGTCCGAGCCGTACATGGGTCGGCGCAGCGTTGTTCACACTGGCCGCGGTGGTCGGGCTGTTCGTTTGGAGGACATCCGACGATGGGAAGACGCTCGAGACCATCACATCCCAAGACCAGACCAGCACGACCTCGACGGCACCCTTGTCCGACGACACCGCCAGCGACTATGGCGAATCGCTCACCGGCGACATCGTCATCGAAGATGCCACCGGTATCGAGTTCAACGAGCTTCCGGTCGCCTGGGAGGACGCCGATTTTCCCGCCCAGACCGGTGCGATCGTGGGGCTTGCCGTCGATGCCGCCACCGTCTACGCGCTCAGCGAGAAGGCTCTCACATTCAGTTCGGACCTCGAGTCGTGGGACTCGATCGACCTCGCCGAGGCGACGAACACCATCACCGGCCCGGCGACAGACTTCTGGTTCTCGGCAATGTCGGTTTCGGGTGACACGATCGTTCTGGGAGGTGCGATGGAGGGCGTCGATCCGGGCGATGCCGACCAACCCGAACCAGAGCCGGGACAGCCCAACACCTGCAACTTCGGCGAGACGCCAATCGGCATCGTCGCCTTCAGCCACGACGGCGGTGAGACCTGGGTGTCGATGGCCATGTCCAAGGCCGACCTTCCCGAAGGGCGCTTCACCCATCACCGCGCCTCGCCGTCGGTGGCAACGGACGGCGAGCACGTCCTCGCCACATCTGGAGGTTCCCCCGAACTCGCTGTCGAGTGCATCCTCCGCCAGAACGGCCATCACACCGTGAACGGGTTCGGCATTGGATTGCAATGGTTCACGACCTACGACGCTGACGGCACGGAGAAGAGGATCCCCTTTGCCGATCTCGACCTGACCGAGGCCGAGCGCGAGGCTGCCGAATCGATCACAGGCACGCTCGCCCCTGGGCCCATCATCCGTATCGGAGCCGATGGCGAGATCGAGGAACTCGCCCAGCATGCAGACCAGCTCTTCGCCCGACGCGGGTCGATCATCGCTAGGCGTTCGGATGGGGCATCACCCGACCGTTCAAGCGATGGGGGCGATACCTGGAAACGCACGCCGGGAATCCACTGGATCAATTTGCCGCAGGTCGGGAACCTGCTGCTTGGGCAGGGCACTTCCGGAACGGGCGTCTCGGCCGACGGGGGCGCCACGTGGAATCGACTCGACCTGGGACCCAATCTCGCCCCGGCGGGCGCGAGCACGTCTGGGGAGTACGTCCTCGCTGACAGTTCCTATGTGGGCGTCAGCAACGGGCAGCTGACCGGGGAAGCCACAGTTGAGACCGCCGAGCAGGATCACCTCCGCGTCGGGCGGGTCCTCTCGCTGCGCCTGCCAGACGGGACCTGGGTGCACCAGCCGCTGCAGGAAGTGACCGGCCAACCGTGGTCGTTGGGTGTCACCTTCGTCGGAGACCGTATCGTGGCGGCCGTACCCGGTGCCACGGGAACCTCGATCCTCGTCGGCCAGATCGAAGGGTAGGCCGTGGCGCCAACCATCTGGAGGAGCCAGCTGCGTCCGTTACCTGGTTTCGTGTGTTCCACACCGCCCACCAGACCGATCTGACGGAGACCCTCGCCTTCGGGCTCGACGACCCAGATCCACCCGAAATCAGCACCTTCGACGGCGGGATCACACCGGGGTTCCCGAGGTCAGCGGTCCGACCCGCCAATGCGCCAGACAATCGCTGGTCATCGCCGAGACCCGCCCAGCGGTAGCCGACGATCCCGACTCTGTCCGACGCGATCTGTTGTTGGGAAGCGTCGACGGCTGGATTCGCGTCACAGGAGGGCTAGCCTCGACGAAGCGCGTATTGGCGGGGGCATGGCTAGAGGCGGAGAAGATCACGAGGTTCACGTCACGATCCTCACGGCGTCGGACAGTGAACCGACGACGGCCGATCCGACGACTTCCACGGGCAGCGCACCGCTTCTGCTGTTGGCACTCTTGGCCGTTGTCGGCGTGGGCACCATCGTCGCGCTGACGTCGTCGGTCGACGAGGCTCCCCCTGCGACCTCCGCCGCCCCGGCCACGTCGGCACCCGTGACGGCCACGCCAACGACGATCGCAGAGCCGCCGCTCGAGTCACCGCTGGTGTGGGAGGTCATCTCCGCCAATTTCGCTTCACCGGGCCCAGAGACATATCGGGTCGACGACAACACTCTGTATCTGCTCGACGGTTCCGCGCTCAACGCCACAGACGATTTCATCCACTTCGACCACATCGAAGTCGCCGCTCCCGGCCGGATCTCCGCCTTCGACGTCGAGGGGGAGATGGTCGCTGCCCTGGTGTCGGAGGACGCTTGGAGCGTGGACACGTTCGCGGAGGATCGTTGCGCAACCGGGGGCGAGTCCCCTCACACGCTGGCGGTCACGACCGATGGTGGGACCAGCTGGGAAACGACCGACTGGCCGACCGACCCGGGCACACGGCCCGAGGGGCGCTTCTTCCCACCGGAATTGTCGACGATCGCTCTCGGGCACGGGGTGACCTTGATCTCTGCCTGGAGGTACCCGGCCCAGGTCAACGTCGAGTGTGTTCTACAGGACCTGGGATACGACATGAGCGAGGTCTCCGAGATGTCCTGGGACTCCGACTCGATTCGAGTGATCGCCGGCGATGACACCGTTGTGATGACAATCGACGATCTGGATCTGACACCGGCCGAGCGCGAGGCGTGGGACGACCTCTATTGGGACGCCACGCGGGTACATGAGCAGCGGGCGTGGACCTTCAATGGCCCGTGGAGCGAGATGTCGGACCTCGGAGCCGGACCATCGGTGGCTGGCTTCGGCTTCGGCAGGTTCGCGTTCGGCGATGGCAACGACCAGAGGACGCTCTGGTCCTCTGAAGACATCGTCGAACGACAAGACGACTCGAGCCCGACTGGCACCTCAACCGCTTCAAGACAGGGCAACCTTCTCGTAGCTCGTGGGAAGTCGATAGTCCACTGGTCGCTCGACGGGGGCGCCTCGTGGGAATCTGCTCACCCGCCGCTCGGATCCCACCAACCCACCGGCCTGGTCCATTCTGAGGGCTCCGTATACCTCGGACTGATCCCGAACGATGGTGACGGCTCCAGCCGCGTCGCCCACCGGGACGCCGACGGTCAGTGGTACGTGTCAGGTCTTGGCGAGGCCACGGGCAGTCAGTACGTCATCCCAATCGGCACTGTCAGCGGTCGACTCCTGGCTCTCTCCTATGGCCAGAACGGGCCCGTGCTGCTGGCGGCCGAGTTACCAGTCCACTCCTGAAGGCCAACGTCGACAGAGGTTGTCACCAACCAGCACCATTCCGCACATCTCGGGTTGGGTGCCATCGCCGCGAATGCTCGAGTGAGCGAGGTCTCTTCCTTCATCTCAGCCACATCCACACCGTCGCCACGGGTGAACCCTGGACGCAGAAGGCCTGGGCCCGTTCGAGTCCTTCGTCGCCGACGCCTGGAACAGACAATTCCGTTCGACGAAGTCGATCTGACCGAGTCCGAGTGCGAGGTGGCCGGGTCGTCGGTGGGTCCAATTTGCTCGAGGGCAGTCGTTCGCATCGGTGCCGCCCGCGAGATCGAGGAGCTCTCCCACCGGGCGAACCCGCCCGTCACCGCGCGCCGGTCGGTCATCGCGGTCGGTTCGGACGGGCAACAACCAGCTCGTCCGAGCGAAGGCGGCAACACCTGGGAGCCCGTGTCGCCCATCACATGGATCGATGGGCCACAGACCGGGAACCCGCTGCTCGGCGTGGACGATTTCCGATCGATGGTCTCTGACGACGGCAGGACCGCTTGGAGTCGCACCGACACTTCCGAAGCCATGGACATTGCCGAAGCGTTGGCCACCGGGCGTGTCGTCTCCCTGCATCTGCCCGGTGGGAGGCGGGTGCATCAGCGGATACAAGAGGTGACCAGGTGGGGATTCTCACAAGGTGCCGTCTTCGTCGGAGACCACATCCTGGCCACGGTCGGCCGTGAGCGAGGCTCGATCCTCGTCGGCCGGATCGAGGGCTGAACCGTCCCACCGTGTGGGTAGGTTCGGTCTTGGGACCCAGCCAGGGTCGGCCGGCACGAGTTGGCCTCTTCCACGCCAGCACCACCAATTTCTCCTAATTCTACTACTGTTCTATTTGTGACAGAACGTATGTTCTGGTAGTGTTCTGTGGGTGAGGGAAATGGTTGTGCCCTTCTATGGGGCCGAAGAACTCGACAACATGGAACGCCACACACTCGACGCGTTGTTGGGCCGTCAACGTTTCGTGCGGGCTCGCATCGATGG
>JAAETH010000684.1 GCA_024228575.1 Actinomycetes bacterium | reverse complement strand
GGGCGCTCCACGGTCGGAACTCACGTCAGCAGGGGGCTTGCCGCTCTGCGCGAGCGGTTGGAGGTGGCGAAGGGTGATTGAGGAAGCGGAGATAGTGGCTCAGCTCGGAGCCTATGGAGAAGCACTCGAGGAGCTTCGAACCACCCGGCCAGAGGTGCGGCTGCCGTCGCGAGACGTGGCAGGGCGACCCCACGGGTCTGGCAGGGTGCTGGTTGCGGCGGCGGTCGTGGCCGTTGCTGGTCTTGCGTGGGTGGCTATGCGACCAGGTGACGACACCGTCGGCACTGCCCCGACTGACGTTGCCTCGATCACCACCGCTGTGTCGAGTGGAGATCCGATCGAGGTCCGGGATCTCGCTGTGCCGCGTCTCGTCCCCGGTGACGGCGGGTGGGCCCTGGTCGACCGATCGACGCCCGTACGCGACGGTCAGGACCTCCACGCAGGCGGTGGCACGTGGGTATGGCGGGTAGATGACACCCTCGTTGTGTTGGTGGAGCGGGTGGGTCTCGACGGTCTGGGCAAGCTCGAGGATGCTGAGGTTGACGTCGGCGGGGGTCGGGTCACTATGGGCTGGCTCGAAGCTGGCAGTCCAGTCGGTCTCCAGTCCTATGGCGTCGACGCGGGTTGGCTGACGTCAGTCGCCCGTACCCTGCAACACGACGAGACCGGTTGGACGCTGCCCGGCGGCGAGGTGATTGTCGCCGAGCCCCGAGATCAGAGGCCGGCGGGCGCGTATCAGTTCTTCACACTCGGTCGATCCGATCCATCGAACCCGGCGGTCATCAGCGGCACTGCGAGTGAGGCGACCCCAGGCGACCTCTACCGGACCCTGTTCGACGCGAGCAGCCTCGGGCCAATCGTCGCAGTCGAGGTTGACGGGAACCCGGGCTTCGTGATGCAACCACTCGACCCCGAGTTCTACGGAGTGTCTGCCTACGGGCTCTTCTTCGCCGATGGCTGGGGCTTCAATGTGCAGGTGACTTCGGGTGAGGTCGACCTTGCTGGAGTTCTCGTGGAAGCGAAGGTGGTCGGGTCCGATAGCGAAGAGCCGGTCATCACCGCTGCCTCCGGAACCGATTTGGCGACGCCGGGGACCGCTGCTGAAGTCGGTGTCGCCGAACGAGAAGTCACGTCGATGGGCTTATTGGTCGCAATGGTCAAGGAGCTTCGCCGCGCCAAAGGCGACTACACCGCGGCCTGTATGAGCGAGCGAGGCTTCCCGCAGCTCGTCGAGGCGGAGCTGCTGCGAAGCAACCCCGGCTCACTCGCTCTCCGGGATGACCCGTTGCACATCGACCCGTTGGATCTGGGCCCCCGTACAGAGGAGCAGGCACTCCAGTACGGCATGACCGGAGCGACGTTTGAATCCCGGGCGTCAACGCCAGGCAAAGTCATATCAGACGATGCTGCCTGGGACGAGGTGTTCGAGGATTGCGGTGCCATGTTCGACGCGACGGTTGCCGCGAGCTCTGAGCAGGTGAGCGATGTCATGTCGACGTTCGTCGATCTCTTCAACGAGGTCGGGCCTGAATTCAGCGAGGCGACACGCGCTGGGGTAGCGGACTTGCTCGAGGAACGCTTCACCTGCCTGCGGGACGGCTCTTATCCTCAGCTTGACGTTGATGCGGCGGTCGGCATGGGCTTCGAGGTGGGCCGTGCTGTAGGACTGGCAGGTGTTCCATACGGGGAAACGGTTGAGCCAGACACCTCGGAACTCGACAGGTCGGTCGAGCCCGGCCAGGTCGTGGTCTTTCGGCCTGTTGGTAATGTCGTGTACACCCCGTCGCCTGCCGAGACAGAGTTTGCCCTTGCTTGGGTGCAGTGCGGTGAGCAGGTCGACTTCGTCGATCGGCTCGAGGATCTTCAAGAGGGACCGCGGGCCGAGATCTTGGCTCGCCATGAGGTCACCATCATTGGACTTCTCGAGACAATCGACCAGCTAGAGATGCCGGGAAGGGCATCGTTGCGTTGACGGATCGTGTGGGGGTCGGGGGTCGCTGAATCCACTCTGACCACGTCGCAGGGACCTCGCGGTCTTGGTCACCGTGTGACATTCCCTCAGAAGCATGTTTGACGAAGCCGAATCCTGCAGATTCCTCGACACACTCTGC